>JBKJTX010000248.1:0-4344 GCA_046590315.1 Ramlibacter sp.
GCGGCGCGCAAAGAGCTTCGATGAATGCGCAATCGCTGGCCGCCGCCAATCGCTACGACAGCGTCGTGCGGTCGGCGTCTTCGCATCTGCGCGAGAGCTATGCCGCCTACCGCACGGCTTATGACGTCGCCAGACACTATCGCGACGAGATCGTGCCGCTGCGCAAGACGATTTCCGAAGAGAACGTGCTTCGCTACAACGGGATGCTGATCGGTGTATTCGAGCTTCTGGCCGACACCCGCGAGCAGATCGCCAGCGTGATCGCGGCGATCAACGCGCAACAGCAGTTCTGGCTGGCCGACGCCGGCCTTTCGTCCACCGTCATCGGCAAGCCCATCGCCCTGGGCGCGGCCTCCGCCTCGACCAGCGCGTCAGCAAGCAGCAACGAGGCCGGCCATTGATGCGGCCCACAACAGCAAAACAACACATGACCAACAGACGAAACTTTCTTACCGGCGCCGGCGCGATCACCGGCGCAGTTGCTGCCGCCACCGTCAGCAAGGTGGCGATGGCGGCGCTGCCCGAGCCCATGATCCAAGCCAAGCCGGACACCATGCCGCCCTTGGTGCCCAACACCGGCCGGCCGTACAAGCCCGTGGTGACCTTGAACGGATGGACCCTCCCCTGGCGCATGAACAACGGCGTCAAGGAATTTCACCTGGTGGCCGAGCCCGTGGTGCGGGAGATGGTGCCGGGCTTCAAGGCGCACCTGTGGGGCTACAACGGCCAGTCGCCCGGTCCCACCATCGAAGTGGTGGAAGGTGACCGCGTGCGCATGTTCGTCACCAACAAGTTGCCGGAGCACACCACCATTCATTGGCACGGCCAGCGCCTGCCTAACGGGATGGACGGCGTGGGTGGCTTGACGCAAAAGCACATTGCGCCGGGCAAGACCTTCGTTTATGAATTCATAGCGCGCCGGCCGGGCACCTTCATGTATCACCCACATGCCGACGAAATGACGCAGATGGCGATGGGCATGATGGGCTCGTGGGTCACCCATCCCAAGGGCAAGCATCCGCAGATCGACGAAGTGGACCGCGACTTCATCTTCCTGCTGAATAACTACGACATCGATCCCGGCGCCTACACGCCGAAGATCATGACGATGCTGGACTTCAACCTGTTCTCGTTCAACAGCCGCATCTTCCCGGGCATCGACTCGATGAACGTGCGCCAAAACGACAAGGTGCGAATCCGCATCGGCAATCTCACGATGACCAATCATCCCATTCACCTGCATGGACACGAATTCCTGGTGACCGGCACCGATGGCGGCCCGACGCCCAGGAGCACCCGCTGGGCTGAGGTCACTACCGACATCGCCGTGGGGCAGATGCGCCAGGTCGAGTTCATCGCCGACGAAGAAGGCGACTGGGCTTTCCATTGCCACAAGAGCCATCACACGATGAACGCCATGGGCCACGAGGTGCCGACCATGATTGGGGTCGATCACCGCGCGATCGCGAAGCAGATCACGAACCTCGTACCCGATTACATGGTGATGGGCGAGCGCGGCATGGCCGACATGGCCGAGATGGAGATGCCGTTGCCCGACAACACCGCGCCGATGATGGGCGGTGAAGGGCCGTTCGGGTCGATGGAGATGGGCGGCATGTTCACGGTGGTGAAAGTGCGTCGCGACCAGAAGGTGGGCGATTACAAGAACCCGTCATGGTTCAAACATCCGCAGGGAACGGTTGCGTATGAATTTCAAGGCGACATGCCAGCTGCACCGCGCGCATCAAGCGCCGGCGGTGGCTCCATGCCCGCCAAAGTCGCGCCAAAGAAAGAAGTTGAAGTGCAAATCCGCAAACCCGCGTCCGGCCATTCCGGGCACCACTAGGAGACCCGCATGTTGAAAACCAAATTCCTTGCCGTCGCGGCATTGTTCGCTGTCGGCATGGCAGCGGCGCAAACCGCGCCGTACGCCGGCCAGAATTCCCGACAGATCAAGTCGCTCTCAGACAAGGACGTGCAGGACCTCCTCACGGGACAGGGCGCGGGCTTGGCCAAAGCCGCCGAATTGAACGGCTACCCGGGACCTGCGCATGTTCTTGAACACGCGCAGGCGCTGCAACTGACATCTGAACAGCGCACCCTAACCACGGCGCTGATGCGCGAGCACAAAGCCAAAGCACGCGAAACGGGCTCGCGCCTCGTCGACGCTGAACACATGCTTGACCATGCTTTTGTTTCTCGCGCAATCGACGAGACGCTGTTGCGCAAACTGACCGCAGACGTCGCCACACTGCAGGCCGAACTGCGGTCCGAGCACTTGAGGACGCACCTGACCCAGACCGCACTTCTGACCCATGCGCAGGTCCAGCACTACCAGGAACTGCGCGGCTATGTGACGGCGCCTGAGTCCGAACCCCGCGCGACGACGGGCCACGGGAAACACCACTAAAAGGACCACCATGAAAACATTGAATTCCGTGTTCGCCGCTTTGCTGCTCGGCGTATCGCTCGGGGCCGCGGCCCATGAGGGCAAGGACCACAGCAAGAAAGCGAGCAGCCCGGTCAAGAAAGAGCAGAAAGAGTGGGGCATCGCCGGCGACGCGAAAGCGGTGAAGCGGACCATCGAGCTCACCATGTCGGACAACATGCGTTTCACCCCCGATCACGTCGAAGTCAAACAGGGAGAAACGGTGAAATTCGTGGTCAAGAACAGCGGGAAGATGTTGCACGAAATCGTCATCGGCTCCAAGAAGGAACTGGATGAACACGCGGCGCTGATGATGAAGTTCCCGAACATGGAGCACGACGAGCCTTACATGGCGCACGTCGCACCCGGCAAAGCCGGCGAAGTCGTCTGGAATTTCAACCGTCCGGGCGAATTCGACTTTGCCTGCCTGATCGCCGGCCACTACCAGGCCGGCATGGTGGGCAAGATCAAGGTAGTTGGCAAATCAATCAAGGAAGGTAAATCATGAAATCACTCAAGTACGTTTTGATCGCTGGGGCGTTTGCTGCAGCCGGCCTGTCGCTCAATGTGCGGGCCCAGGCGGCACCCTCGGAGGCGACAGCAAAAGCTTCGACAAGCGCCATGACTGAAGCGGAAGTCCGCAAGGTCAACAAGGAGACCAAGAAGATCACCCTGAAGCACGCAGCCATCAAGAACCTGGACATGCCGCCGATGACGATGGTGTTCCAGGTCAGCGACGCAGCCATGCTGGACAAGGTGAAAGCAGGCGACAAGGTGCTCTTTGCCGCGAAGGATGAAGGCGGCAAGATCACCGTGACCGAGATTCAGACGGTCAAGTAAGGCCGGCCACGAGCGAGTGACGGGGCCGCCCAAGAGCGGCTCCCAAAGGAGTTGGGCAGCCGCCGGCGCGAGAGCGCCGGAGCAGCCGCGCGGCTGCATGTATGACGCCGGTCCGCCGGCGATTTCAACCCCATGGAGAAACAATATGCCCCACCAGAAATTCAACAGCTGCATCGAAGCTTGCTACGCCTGCGCAACCGCATGCAACCACTGCGCGGCGTCATGCCTGCAGGAGCAGGACGTCAAGATGATGGCGCGCTGCATCGCCCTCGATACGGACTGCGCCGCGATTTGCTCGCTTGCGGCCGCCGCCATGGCGCGAGCGAGCGAGTGCTCCAAGGCCATTTGCGAGGCGTGCGCCAAGGTCTGCGACGCCTGCGGCGAAGAGTGCGCCAAGCACAAGATGGAACATTGCCAGCAGTGTGCCCAGACCTGCCGGCGCTGCGCCGAAGAGTGCCGCAAGATGGCAGCGATGGCATGAGCCGGCCTTGAAATGCGCGCCTGCCCGGTAACTGAAGATGGCCTTGTGACCTACACGCGCCGGGCATGAGGTGCAAAACAATCGTATTGGGCGCGATCGTGCCTGATCGACTGATTTATTAACTCACTTTTGAAGGAACCCAAATGACCTCCACCCTGAAAAATAGCATCCCTTCCGCAGCTGCTCTTCTCCTTGCGGTCGCCTCTATGCTTCCTCTGGCGCATGCGCAAAAGGCTGCCGCGCCGGCCTCCGGCGGCATGGCCGGCATGGGTGGCATGGACATGAAAGCCATGATGAAGGACAACAACGACAAGATGGGTTCCATGCAGATGACCGGCGACCACGATGTCGATTTCGCGATGATGATGAAGATGCATCACCAGGGTGCCATCACGATGGCCGAGGCGGAACTGAAGATGGGCAAGGAGCCCCAGATGAAGAAGATGGCCAACGACATCATCGCAGCCCAGAAAAAGGAAATTGCTCAGTTCGACAAATTCCTGGCCAAGCACAAGAAATAGCCGTCTCCGATGGAGACGCGCCGGTCCCTGTGTCCAAGGCGCGCCCCTGTAGGGGCGCCGGCCTTCGTCGACAC
>JBKJTX010000273.1:0-4335 GCA_046590315.1 Ramlibacter sp.
AGGCGCGCCGCGTGGGGAAGCCGACGACGTCTGTGCGAAGGCTGGGATCGCAGCCATCAGTGACGATCTCGAGTTCTGAGTAGGTCCTGTTCATCGCGCGTCCGCGCGGCCCGCCAACATATCCCGACGCAGTTGCCGCGCGTAGGTGGAAAAATCCACCTCCAACGTGTAGCGGGCAGAGTCGACGTAGCGCTCGCGCAGATGCGCTCGATGCGCGTCAATCTCGCGCAGCATGTCTTCCGGGCTGGGTAGCGAGATCGCGCCGCAGAGCACGCCGGCCAACCAACGGGCTTGAATTTCCACCAGCGGAATGGTGGGGCCGATCGGCTGCACCAGCCCGACAAAGTAGAGGCCCGGCAGCTCGGGCGGCAGCATGCGCCGGTACAAGCGCGCATCGCCGTCGCGCACCTCGTACAGACTCGGATCGATGAACGGGAACGTCGTCCGGTAGCCCGTGGCGTAGATGATCGCGTCGATCGGCTCCGTTGTGCCGTCGTCAAATGTGACCTCTGTGTCACGCAGTTCCCGGACGTTCGGCTTGAAGCGCAGCCAACCGTGTCCGGCGTAAGGCAGCAGCTCCTGGCTCAAGGTGGCGTGCTCGCGCCAAATCGGGTGGGGTGGGTGCGGCAGGCCGAAGCGGGCCTGGTCGCCGGTGGCCAGCACCATCAGCCGCCGCATGATCGAGCGTGTGATGACGGTGGGCAGGCGCAGCTTGCGTCCGAAGAACGCCGACCACCGATCAATGGGAATGCCCATGATGTATTTGGGCATGATCCACGCACTGCGGCGTGACGAGATGAACGTCGCGGCGGCGGCCTTGCAGACATCGACTGCGATGTCCACCGCAGAATTGCCGATGCCCACCACCAGCACGCGCTTGTCCTGAAATGGAGACGCGGTGCGGTAGTGATGCGAGTGAATTTCCTGGCCGCGGAACTGGCCCGGAAAGTCCGGCCAACGTGGATCCCACAGGTGCCCGTTGGCCACGAGAACGGCCCGGTACCGCCGCACTTCGCCGCCACCGAGCTTCACGTTCCAAGTACCGTCCGGCAGGCGCTCGACCGATTCCACCTTGGTGCGAAACCGAATGTGCGGCAACAAACCGAATCGCTCGGCGTAGGCTTCGAGATGTTCCAGCACCTGTCCGTGCGACAGGAAATCCGGGTAGCGGCTGTTGATCGGAAAGTCCGAGTAGCCGAGGTTGTTGCGGCTCGTGTCGATGTGCAGGCTGCGATAGGCGGACGACAGGCCGTTGTCGTTCTCGTAGCGCCACATGCCGCCGATGCCCGATCCGAGTTCGAAGCACTCGAAAGCGACACCTTGCTCGAGCAGCGCCTTGGCGGCCGTCAGGCCCGATGAACCCGCGCCGATGATGCAGACGGGCAGCTGGGCGATCGCGGGGTTAGCGCTGGTCATGACACGACGCGAGCCGCAGTGGTGAAGACCACGGCATCCAGGGCAAAGCAGCCTTCTCCAACGCTGCCGAGGACAACGGGGTTGGCATCGATGCTCTCGATCGAAGCGTCTGACGCAATCAGTCGACCGATGGCTTCAGCTGCTTGCGCGAAGGCTTCGATGTCCATCGGGGGTTCGCCGCGCACGCCTGCGAAAATGGGGCTCACCCGCAGACGCTGGACGGCCCGACGAATGTCTTCAGGCAACGCGGGCGCCAGCAACATCTGCGCATCGGGCAACGCTTCCACGTACTTGCCGCCGTTGCCGAGCACCAGGAGGGGCCCGAAAACCGGGTCGCGGTGAGCACCGAGCATCAGCTCGTGCCGCCCCTTCGCCATCTGGGCGACGATGACGCCGTCGAATGTCAGCTGGCGCGCGCGCAACGCCGATTTCATCCGCTCAAAACTCAACTGCACTGCATCAGCGTCAGTCACATTGAGCCGGACCAAACCAAGTTCGGTCTTGTGCGCCACCTGCGCGGAGCAGCCTTTGATCACGACCCGCCCGCCCAACTGATGGAATGCATCGATCGCGTCGGCGGCTGTGGCGCACAGCCGGTGCTCGACCACCGGCACGCCGGCGCGCTGAAGCAGCGCGAGGCTTTCTGCTTCGTGCGCCATGCGAATCGGCGCGCCAGCAGGGTTGGCGGCCCAAGCTTTCGATAAGCGCGTGAGCGTATCGCGATCAGCAGCCCGCTGGCACAGGCCATAGTGCAAAACAACTTGGTCCAGGCATTCGACGGCGTGGCTTTCGGTCGCGAGGGTCGGGATTCCCTGCTTTTCGAAGACGGACGCGACATTCAATTGCGGTGCCGCCGCCACCACTGGTTTGCCGGTGTCGCGTTCGAGCTGGGCGGCTGCCGTTGCGAATGCTTCGACGTCGTAGCCGGCTCCGGCCACTGGGAAAGCGATGACAAAGGCATCCGCGCCGCCGTCGCGCGCCAGGATGCTCACTGTTTCACCGAACAGCGCACTGTTGCTCAGCAACACGCCGGTCACGTCGACCGGGTTGGTGATGTTCGCGAACACCGGCAGCGTTTTGGCCAGCGCCGTCCGCGTCGCGTCGGTGAATGTGGCCATCGGCATGCCGCGCAAGGACGCTGCGTCGGTTGCCATGACCCCTGCGGCGCCGGAGTTGCTGATCGCGACGAGGCGCCGCCCCGGTGACTTCCAGCCTTTGAGATACAAGCTCGTGGCATCGACCAGTTCTTCCATCGTCTGCGCCCGCCAGATGCCGTGGTGCTCGAAGAACGCGTCGACGACTTTGTCTTCGCTCGCCAGAGCCCCCGTGTGCGACTGCGCGGCGGCTTGGCCCGCAGCGGTGCGGCCCGACTTCAGCGCCACGATCGGCACACCGCGCTCGCGGCACACGCGTGCGGCTTGGGCGAGTTGGTGCGGGTCCGGTATGCCCTCCAGGTACAGCAGCATCAACTTCACCTCGGGGTCTTCGGCGACGCAGGCAGCCAGTTCGGCGACCGTGACATCCGCATCGTTGCCCGTGGCGTGCGCGTGCCGCACGCCAATTCCCTTGCGCCGCAGGAATCCGTACGGCACCACGCTGAAGGCGCCACTTTGACTGAGCACGGCGACATGGCCGTCGGCTGGCGCACTCTCCTTGAACATGGTCGAAAAACTCATCACGGCGCCATTGCCGAAGTTGGCGAGACCTTGCGAATTAGGGCCGACGATGCGCATGCCGTGGGCGCGCGCGGCGGCCACCATCCTGGCTTCCTTGGCGCGGCCCTCGGCGAAGCCGCCTTCACCAAACCCCGAGCTCATCACGACGCCCACGCGGCAACCCATTTCCGCGCACTGCACGATGGCGCTGACCGCTTCCTCACCCGGCAGTGCGACGATGACGGCGTCGGGCACTTGCGGCAGCGCCGCCAGATCGGGGTAGGCGCGCAGGCCCTGGATCTCGCTGCGCGCGGGATTGATCGGGTAGATGGCGCCCTGAAAGCCGAACCGCTGGAGATAGTCGATAGGACGCCCGCCGACCTTGTCGGGGTTTTGCGAGGCGCCGACCACCGCGATCGAGCGCGGATTGAGCGCTGCGCGCAGGGAATTTGTCATGACGAAACCGAACTCCTGAAGTGAGGAATGAGTGAACCGGCGAAGCGCCGGAACTCCACTTGTACCGCGTCGCCGATGGTCAGCCCCGCATCGCCGTGCGCCATCAAGCGGAAGCCCTCTTGCGCATCCACCAGTACCAGCGTGTAGGGCACTTGGTCCTGCAGGTCGCGCGAAGGCGCACGGCGGACGACCGAGACCGCATGCACCATGCCGCGCCCGGAAGCCATGCAAGCGCGCACCTGCCGGCTGCCGCACTGTGGGCAGAAGTCGCGGTTGAAATACCAGATGGCCTCGCAGGCCTCGCACTGCTGATAACGCAGGGCCGCCTGACCCTGGGTCCAGTCTTGCGGGTTCGCAAGTGTGGCTGTCATTGCACGCGCTCCAGAAATGCGGTGACATGGGAAGAAAGCACGCCGCCGTCCCCGTGCAGCAGGCCGACCGAGGCATCCGCAGCTTGTCGGCCCGCCGCGCGGCCCGTCATCTGCGCGTGCATCTCCACCAGATGGGCGATCGCACCGCCAGCGCCGCAATGGCCGTAGCTGAGAAGGCCGCCGTGGGTGTTCACGGGAACGGGGCCATCGAAGTCAAAGTCGCCGGCGCGTGCGCGCGCGGCGGCCTCGCCGCGAGGCGCCAGTCCGACCTCTTCGAGCAGCATCAGCAAAGTGATGGTGAAGCTGTCGTAGACACCCGCCAGCCGCGCATCGGCGACCTTCATGCCCGATGCCTCTTCGGCGCGTTCAACCGCGAGGCCGGCGCCAGAGTGCGTCAGGTCTGCCGCGGCGCTGACATATTGATGGGTGTGGGCCTG
>JBKJTX010000291.1:0-9083 GCA_046590315.1 Ramlibacter sp.
CAACCGAAGTAGCCCGAGCCGATTTCCCAGATCAGGTCGCCGCCGTGCACGCGGTGGTGCGCCGAGATCGAGCCCTCACCGGTGTCGTGCGCAAAGCCGCCGAGCTTGGCGCCCTTGTTGAGGGCGAGGATGGCGCTGGCCGAGAGCGAGCCGAAGCTCATCGCCGAGATGTTGAAGATGCTGCACGCATAGGGCTGCGCAGTGGAAGACCCGATCGTCACGCGGAAGTCCGATGACGCCAGCACAGTGGGGAACATCGAATGGTTCATCCACTCGTAGCCCTGGCGCGTGACGTCCAATTGCGTGCCGAATGGCCGGTTGTCCGGTTCGCCCTTGGCGCGCTGGTAAACGAGCGAACGTTGGGCGCGCGAGAAAGGGGCCGCTTCGGCATCGCTTTCGATGAAATACTGGCGGATCTCCGGGCGGATGTACTCGAACAGAAAACGCATGTGCCCGATGACAGGGTAGTTACGCAGCACGGCGTGGCGCGATTGAAGGAAGTCACGCAGGCCCAGGAGCACCAGCGCCGCGAAGACCAGCGCGGCGACCCATCCCGTGCCAAACACATGGAGGTGCCAGATGCTGACTGCCAGCGCTATCGCGCAGAACGCCCACGTGCTGTAGCGCAAGGGGTAGTGGCCGATGAGCGCGCGGAGCGGGGCGCGCATGTTCAGGCGAAGAAGGTCTGCAGCGCCGCCGCCGTTTCGCGGTGGAGCTCCTCCGGGATGAAGTGACCGGCCGCTACGCTGTGGCCCGTCACGCGGCCGGCGCATTGAGCCTGCCACAGGTCAATCGGCTTGAACATCTTCTCGATCAGGCCGCGCTGGCCCCACAGCGCCAGCATGTCGCAGGCAATTTTGTCGCCGCGCTGGCGGCTTTCCCGATCGTGTTCCAGATCGATGCCCGCGCTGGCGCGGTAGTCCTCGCACGCCGCATGGATGGATTCGGCGCGGCCAAAGCACCGTTCGTATTCGGCCAGCGCCTCGGGTTCGATGTAGTCCATGCTTCCGCCCCAGCCGGCCAGCTTGGTGTGCAAGTACATGCGGCTGTTGGCGCCGATCATGGTTTCCGGCAGCGGTGCAGGCTGAATCAGGTGGAACCAGTGGTAGTAAAAGCGTGCAAATGTCATGTCGGTTGCGTTGTACATGTCCAGCGTCGGCGCGATGTCGATCACGCAGAGATTGCGCACGCGCTGCGCGTGATCGACTGCCAGGCGATGCGCTACGCGCCCGCCGCGGTCATGCCCGCAAAGGAAAAACTGCGCATGGCCGAGCTCGGCCATCACATCGACCATGTCCTTCGCCATCGCGCGCTTGCTGTAGTTGCTGTGGTCGGCCAAGCCCGGTGCCATGGCCGAATCGCCGTAGCCGCGCAGATCGGGCATGACGATAAAGAAGGAACCCTTGAGTTGCTGGGCGACGCGATGCCAGATCACGTGGGTCTGCGGAAAGCCGTGCAAAAGCAAAAGTGCGGGCTTGGACGGATCGCCGCCGAAGCGCGCGAAGATCTCAGTGCCGTTGACGGCAAAGCGGCGCTGCTCGAAGTCTTGAAACCAGTTCATCGCGGCTGCCCCTCAAGAAATTTGCGCAGGGTGGACGCGGCTTGCGCGCGCACCTTGTTGCGGATCACCGGTGTCCAGCCGAGCAGCAGTCCTGGCGCGCCGAGGGCCTGGCGCGACCAGGACCAGAAATTAAAGCTGTCATGGTGCTTCACGATCTTTCCGCCGGGATCGAACTCGACCCGCGCGTCGATGCTGTTGTCCACGATCCGGCCGGTGGTGCTGAAGCGGTAATGCGCGTCCCAATGGGCGCGGCCCGACGCGGCGTCGGCACTAACGTCGCGGTATTGCAATTCCCAGACGTCAGCGCCCTTGGCCTTCGTCGCCTCGCACAGCATGCGCCACATGCCCATGACCTCGCGCTTACCGCGCAGCGAGAACACCTCGTCGTTGAAGTTGGCATTGTCGGCGTAGCAGGGCGCCATGCCGTCCGGGTCGAGCCGGGCGAAAGCGCCGTAGAAATTTTCGAGCGTCTGCTGGTTGGGATGCATGGGGGGCTCCGTGGGCGGGGTGTTCAAAGTGCTTTGGGGACGGCACCAGCGAGGAAATCGTACACCGCGCGGATGCGGCGGCTGGTTCTGATCTCGCGGTGCACCGTCAACCAGATGGGCAAGGGCGCGATTTTGATCATCGGCAAGATAGGGACGACCTGAGGATCCGTGGCTGCCACGTAGTCCGCAACGAAGCCCACACCCAGTCCGGCGCGAACCGCCTGCCAATAGGCGATCAGGTCGTCGCAGCGGAAGGCAAATGCTTCCCGCGGCAGCGGATAGCCGAAACTCGCGAAACCCCGCAGCAGTGTCTCGTCGCGATCGCCGCCCACCAGTTCGTGCCCGATGAGGTCCTGCATCTGCCGCGGCATTCCGCGTCGGCGCAGGTAGTCGCGATGGGCATAGGCACCCAGCGTCACTTTGGCGATGCGCTTGACCACGAGACTGGCCTGATCCGGCTGCACCATGCGCAGCGCGATGTCGGCCTCGCGCCGCAGCAAGTTGCTGACGTCGTTGCTGGAGACCAGCTCGACTTGCACCTGGGGCAAAGCGAGCCGCATTTGGGCCAGCACGGGCGGCAACAGGATGCAGGCCACCGGCTGGCTCGCCGTGAGGCGGACGGTGCCCGAGACGCCTTCTTCGGCGCCTGACACGCTGCGTCCCAGCTGCAGCGCGCCGTTCTCCATCGCCCGAGCCGACTCCGCCAGGCGCAGTGCCATGTCGGTGGGCAGCAAGCCGCGGCCGGTCCGCTCGAAAAGCACCACACCGAGCTGGCTCTCCAACTCGGCGATGTGGCGGCCCAAGGTCGGTTGGGTGGTGCCCAGCGCCCGCGCAGCGCCGAGCAGGCTGCCATGGTCGAGCGCGCTGAGAAAGGAGCGCACCAGGCTCCAGTCGAAGTTGTTAAGCATCTTCGCTATTCATTTTCGAATACCTGCTATGAGCAAATCGGCAATTGTGGAATAGCGGCCATGTTTCCACAATCAGGCCTTCCCCACCCGTTTTCACGACTCCTATGACCCAACGTCCTTCCGTCCTCATTCTCGGCGCCCGCGGGCGCTTCGGCCTTGCGGCCACGCGGGCCTTTGCCCAAGCCGGCTGGCTCGTTCACGCGCAAATGCGCGCAGGCGCGACCGGCCCGGCCATCGCCGGCGTGCATTGGGTTGCGGCCGCACCCGGCGACACCGCTGTCTTGGCGCGGGTCGCGGCAGGTGCCGACGTCGTGGTGCAAGGACTCAGCCCGGCGTACACCCATAAGGCTTGGCGCGTCGAAGTCCCGCGCCTGACGCAGGCCGCGATCGACGTCGCCCGCGCGTTGGGCGCGACCCTGATGCTTCCCGCCAACGTCTACAACTTCGGCGAAGCCATGCCGCATGTGTTGCACGAGGACACCTTGCAGCGGCCGACGACGTTCAAGGGGCGCGCCCGGGTGGCCAGCGAACAGCTGATTCAGGATGCGACGGTCGACGCAGGCATGAAAGCCGTCCTCATCCGGGCGGGAGACTTCTACGGCAGCGGCACCGGCTCCTGGCTGGACCTCGTGATGACGAAGAATGTGAAGGACGGCAAGTTGGTCTATCCCGGGCGCGCCCTGGATGTGCCCACGGCCTGGGCCTACCTGCCCGACCTGGCGCGAGCGTTTGTCAAGGTGGCCGAGCAGCGGCATCGGCTCCCCGCTTTCGAAACCCTGCATTTCGCCGGCCAGAATCTCACCGGCAACGATTGGGCAGGCCAGCTGAACGCCGTCGCTCATGAAGAGCGCTGGTTGAAAGAGGGCGCCACGCTGCGCGTGAGCTCGATGTCGTGGCCACTGATGCGCGCGCTTGCGCTGCTGATGCCGACCATCGCGGCGGTATGCGAAATGCGCTACCTTTGGGCCAGACCTTACGCTTTGGCGAACCAGCGGTTGGTAGCGCTCATCGGCGAAGAGCCGCGTACGCCCTTTCCGCGGGCCGTGCGCAGCGCACTGGACGAGCTTGGCGTGCTGCGCACTGCGAGTGGCAGCGTCGAAGCATCGGCGTTACTCGGCTGAGGTAGTCATGCATCGCAGAAATTTCCTTCGCGTAGTGGGTGGCGGCGTCATTGGATCGGCAATCGCCCTTCCATTGACCGCATGTTCCTGGTCGAGTGCGTATCCGACCGAAGCCGTGCAAGCATGGCAAGGGCCGATGGGGGAAAGCGACGTGCGCCGCTGGATCCTCAGCTATGCGATCTTGGCGCCGCATTCGCACAACCTGCAGTCCTGGCTGGTCGACCTTTCGCGCCCGAACGAGATCACCCTCTACTGCGATCTCGCGCGGCTTTTGCCCGAGACCGATCCGCTGTCGCGGCAAATCATGATGAGCCAGGGCACCTTCCTTGAGTTGTTCGACCTCGCGGCGCGCGAGCGGGGCCTGCGCGCCGAGATCGAGCTGTTTCCTGAAGGCGAGTTCGGTTCCACCCAACTGGACCAGCGGCCGACGGCGCGTATCCGCCTGCGCCCCGAACCGTCAGTTCAGCCCGACCCGCTGTTCGCGCAGGTCCTCGCGCGGCACACGAATCGCGAGACCTACGAAGCACGCGAACCGGCGCCGCTGGCTTTGGTCGCCATCGAAAAGAGCGTGTCGGCTTCCGGCTATCGCGCGGGCTTCACCACGGGCGCGCAACCCAAGCTGCTCGAACGTGCCCGTGCCGTCGCGCGCGAGGCGTGGCGGATCGAACTGGTCACGCCGCGCACGATCATGGAGTCGTACCGGGTGCTGCGCGTCGGGCCGGACGAAATTGCAAGACACCGCGATGGACTCTCCATCAACACACCGATGGTGCGCGCGCTGGTCGCGGTGGGCCTGTTCGACCGCAGTCATGCGCCCGGTCCGCAAGACGCCGCGACCACTGGCCAGATCAAGGAGTTCAACGACAAGATCGCCGCGACGCCCGCGTTCTTCTGGTTGGTGACGCAGGGGAACGACCGTCGAACCCAGGTCAACGCGGGGCGCGCCTACGTGCGTGCACAGCTGGCTGCCACCGCGCATGGCTTGGCCATGCAACCGCTCTCGCAGGCGCTGCAGGAGTATCCAGAGCAGGCGGTCTCTTATGCCGACATCCATGCGCTGCTCGATGCGCCGCCGCCGCGCTACACCGTGCAGATGTGGGCCCGCATTGGCTACGCACCGAAGGTCGGGCCCGCGCCCCGGCGCGGTGTGGATGCGCACATTCTTCGGGCGTGACGCACCGGAAAGTCAGCTGCCGTCCTCGTCCTGCACTCGCTGCAACAAGCCATCGAGCCCGTGACGAACCGTCGCCGCGCGAACCGTTGCGCGGTCGCCATCGAAGCGCTTCATCTCACTGGTGAGGCGGCCGTCGACCATGAAGCCGAACCAGACCGTGCCAACGGGCTTGTCCTTGCTGCCGCCGGTCGGGCCTGCAATGCCCGTGACGGCCACACTGACGCGCGCGCGCGAGTGACGCACCGCGCCGAACGCCATCGCGCGCGCGACGACTTCGCTCACCGCGCCGTTGGCAGCAATGGCAGCCGCGTCGACGCCGAGCAGTTCGCTCTTGGCGACGTTCGAATAGGTGACGAAGCCACGCTCGAACCAGCGGCTCGAACCCGCGAGTTCCGTGCAGGCCGCGGCGATGAGCCCGCCGGTACAGCTTTCCGCCGTCGCCATGAGCCAGCCGCGCTCGACCAGCAGCGCGGCCAGTGTTTCTTCACTTTTCACCAGAACCTCCATGCGGCAATGACAAGCAGCGTGCACAGGGCGGCCACGAGGTCGTCGAAGATGATCCCGAAGCCGCCGCGCCAGCCTAAACCGTGGAACAGGTCGTCGGCCCAGGCCACTGGGCCCGGCTTGACCGCGTCGAACACGCGAAACAACAGAAAGGCGATGAGCTGGCCCCAGAAGCCGGTCGGCATCACGAGCCACAGCACGATCCAGAAGGCGATCACTTCGTCCCAGACGATGCTGCCCGGATCGAGCACGCGCATGTGGCCCGCCGTGACCGTGCACGCCCACAGCCCAATCGGCAGCGACGCCGCGATCAGAATCCCCATCGCCATCGGCTCGAGCCAGTGCTGCAGCGCCAAGTAAACCCCCCACGCCCAGAGCGTGCCGGCGGTGCCGGGCGCGACCGGCGACAAACCCGAACCGAATCCGAGCGCGATGGCGTGCGCTGGATGCGCGAGCATGAAGCGCAGGCTGGGCCTGACCGGCGGGTGCAGGGGTGGGTTGAGGGGCTGAGTCATCGCCGCTCCGACGGGCCGGCGCCAACAAGGCGCAACCACTCCGCCCAGTAATCGATGCAGGCGCGGATCTTGGGCAGCCGATGGCGCCCGCCCGCCGTGACCGCATAAACCGGCACCGGTCCGCGGTCTACAAAGGTAGTCAGCACGGGCACCAAAAGCTTCTGCTGCGCAAGCGCATCGCCCACCAAGGTGGCAAGGCGTCCGATCCCCAGGCCCTCCAGCACCATGGTGGCGGCCATGTTGGTGTCGTTGGTTCGCCAGTGCCCTTCAGCGATAAAGATGGAAGATTTGCCATTGCACAGAAAGGGCCACTGGTTCAGCATCGGCACCGCGCTGTTGGTCACGAGTCGATGATCGCGCAATCCTTCGGGTTGCACCGGCAGCCCGTGCGCGGCCACATAGGAAGGCGCGGCATACAAGGCCCGTCCGAGCGTGCCGATCTCGCGCGCGACGACGGTGTCGGGCAGCGTGCTGGCGGTGCGTATCGCGATGTCGATGCCGTCGCGGGCCATGTCCATCAGGCGATCGCCCACCTCGAGCTCGACCCGAAGCTGGGGATGGCGAGCGCTTAAACCGATCAGGCTGGGCACCAGCTGATAGTGGGCGACAACGGTACTGGCGGCAACGCGGACCAAGCCCTTCACCTCGCCGGCGCCGTTGGCGAATTCGCCTTCCAGCTCGTCGAGCGCGCCGATCATCCGGATGCAGTATTCGCGGAAAGTGTGGCCCTCGGCCGTCAGCGACAAGCCGCGCGTGGACCGGTGGATCAGCCGCGCACCGCAGGCTTTCTCGATGCGCGAGAGGGTCCGGGAAATCTGACTCACCGGAGCGTCGCGCTCGCGCGCGACGGCCGACAGCGTGCCCAACTCGGCCACGCGGGCGAAGAGGTGCATGTCGTTGAACTGGAGGTCGCGCACGGCGCCAATAGTAACCATCGCCGGGCCAGGGAGTGCGCCGCCAGCGAGCGCCGCAGCTATTTGCAGCTGCCGTGGCGCCTGCGGAAATTGCGCGGCGTCTCCCGGTGCGCACCCGACCATAAGCCCAACTGGGCGCTGCGGGCCTGGGCTTCTTGCGGGCCATAGGGGCCGCGGTCTCTGCGGAAACGATAGGACCACGCGTGGCCTTGCGACACCATCCATCCGCCTACATCGTCGCCCTCCACATGGACGCGTCCTAGCTTGCGATAGTAGGTGTCGCTGGCCCGGCTGGTCACCACCACGTGGCGCTGCAGGACGCGCTGCGCCAGTGCCTCGCGGGCTTGCACACCATATGCTTGGCAGATCTCAGGCGCATCGATGCCATCCAGCCGGATTGGCATCGGCGCACCACCGGCTGCGGACCGGACCCACAGGGTGTCGCCGTCGGTCACGTGGGTGACGATGCCTTCAAAGCGTTCGGCATGGGCCGCGGCGCAGGCGCCGAACAGCACGCCGGCAACGATCCAGGCAACGATACGGCGCAGCCTCATTGCGCGAAGTGGTCGAACGACGCGAAGGGGCGATGGAGCCGCTGCCCGTGGGGGTCGAGCAGACGCACGCCCAGTTCCGCCTCGATGCGGCCGATGCGTGTTACGCGCGTGGCCGCCGATATCGCAGCGGCTTGCACCGCGTCGCGCAGCGCCGGTGGCGCCGTGAAGACCAGCTCATAGTCGTCACCGCCGGCCAGCACCCACTCGAGCCGCTGCTCGGCGCTGACATGATCTCCCGCCACCATCAGAGGCATCGCAGCTTCAACTTCGACCACCGCGCCGACGCTGGACTGCCGCAGGACGTGGCCCAGGTCGCCCAGCAGGCCGTCGCTGACGTCGATGGCCGCTGTGGCGATGCCGCGCAGCGCCTGCCCCAGCGCGACGCGCGGCACGGGCAGTTCCATGCGCGCGCGCGCCGCGTCGAACACCGGCGCCGGCACCGACACTGTTCCGCGAAACACTTCCAGAGCCAGCCGCGCGTCGCCGAGTGTGCCGCTGACGTAGATGTCGTCCCCAGCGCGTGCGCCCGAGCGCAGCAGCGCAGCGCTCTGCGGTACCTCACCGAAGACCGTGATGCAGATGTTGAGCGGACCGCGTGTCGTGTCGCCGCCCACCAGTTCGCAGCCGTGTTGGTCGGCGAGTGCCAGCAGCCCGCGCGCAAACGGTGCCAGCCAGGCCTCTTCGGCTTGCGGCAAGGAAAGGGCCAGCACGAAAGCCAGTGGCTTCGCACCGCACGCGGCAAGGTCGCTCAGGTTGACCGCTAATGCCTTGTGGCCCAACTTGAAGGGGTCGACGGTGGAGAGAAAGTGCCGCCCCTCGACCAGCATGTCCGACGACACAGCCAGTTGCATGCCCGGCGCTGGAGCCAAGAGCGCGCAGTCGTCGCCGATGCCCAGGGCATTGCGCGATGCAGGACGCTTGAAGTAGCGGTCGATCAGCTCGAATTCACCCATGGCGGGATTGTCGCGCTTCGAGAGGCTTCAGGCGGCGCCGCGGAACTTGAGCGCGGCCTGTCTCACCACCTCGGCCAACAGCCGTTCTCGTGCCTGCTTCTCGCGCAGCCAGCGCGCGTCGTTGGTGCCCAGCTCGGCGTCCTCACTCAGCAGCTGCACGCCGTAGCTCGCGCCGACGTTGCGCGCATGCGCGCCGACCTGGCGCAGGGTTTGCATGATGTGTTCGCGCAGCGGCATGTGCTGGCCAGTGACGGGGTCGACGTAGACCGCATCCAGCCCGAAACGGCAGGCCTGAAAGCGGTTGTAGGTGTAGACCAGGTAGTCGTCTTCCGCCGGCATGAAGGTGTCGTCGTTCATGAACCAGCAGCCCAGCGACTGCACATAGCCGGCC
>JBKJTX010000322.1:0-5135 GCA_046590315.1 Ramlibacter sp.
CCCTGGGTCGAGGCGCTGATCCGCGCTGCGCTTTCGAGCACCTCGAGCAGGCTCCGTGACGCAGGCGTCCAGCGCAGATCCTGTCGCCTGTTGAATTCCGACAACTCCGACCGGGGATCGTAGGTGGACATCGTCCGATTGATCGCGGCGAGCTCCACCTCGATAAGCGCCGCGAGCCGTGTCCGCACGGCATCGTCAATCGGCGCCGCCAGTTCCACGGTGTAGCTCGTGCCCATGGTAAGGCCGCGAATCGTTGCGTAAGGCGGCCGGGCGCAGGCTGCCACAGGGGCCACTGCCAGTAACGTGATGAACGTGCGACGTTTCATCCCACCATCCTCCGGCCCGTTATTTTCGTGACAACTATTTTCGTGACAACCCAGGCGCCGTGAGCCGACGGCGTTTGCCAGTCTCCGGGAGAGCAGGCAGTTTGCCGTATCTTATGCTACTTGTGTTTCCCCCTTGAGGCGCGTCGCGCCGTGCACCTGGGTTCGCCCGGACCACATTATGTGTTTGTACTACGGGAAAGGGACGTCCAGGCGTTGGAACCGCACTTTTATTGCAGCCCCATTTCTCTGGACCAAAGCGTTGCGCGGGTCCTGCCCGAATATCGAATATGCCGCCTGAATCTTGAAAACGTGGTCCGTTCCCTATTGTCAGGACAGCAATGGCCGGAAATGGGGGCAGCGTCGATTCACAATCCACGATTCGCTGGACAGGTGATGGAGTAGTGCAGCGCACAAGCGTTGAGCAATAAAATGCGCACGCCGCTCGGCGATTTTCATGCGTTGGAACCGGAGGGTGACCGGTCCGTTGACACCACCTCCGGGTGGTGTAAATTCGGTGAGGCCATCAGGCAGGAGCGGTGGTATCGAACGACAATAAAATAAACGGGGGAGAAACTCATGAGAACGAAACAGAGAAGGCCGCTTGCGAAAGTCGCTGCGGTGCTGGCCGGAGCACTGCTCGCGGCCTCGGCGATTGCAGGTGATGTCACCTGGGACCGCCTGGTCAATAGCGAGAGGGAGCCGAATAACTGGCTCAACCATCACGGCAACCTGGAAGCACATCGCTTCTCGGGCCTGGACCAGATCAATACCGGGAACGTCAAGAAACTCAGAGTTGCCTATACGTGGGCCATGGGGGGCACGCAGGGCGGCGGCAAGGAAATCATCAAGTGGCCGTTCGCCGGACTGGAAGGCACACCGGTGGCTGAAGACGGCTTCCTGTATTTGACCACCGGCTGGGGCGTAGTGACAAAGCTCGACACCCGTGGTGCAACGCCGCGAATGGTCTGGCAGTACAACCCGGCTCCGGATCCCGACTACGCGACCACAGTCGCCTGCTGCGGCATCAACAACCGCGGCGCCGTTCTCACCGGCAACATGGTGATCTCCCCGGTCATCGATGGCCGCATCATCGCGCTGAACAAGACCGACGGCACGAAGATCTGGGAAGCACAGGTCGCCGACCCGGGCAAGAGCGAGGTCATCACCGGTGCGCCGCTGATCGTGAAGGACATGGTCGTCACCGGCATGGCCGGCGCCGAATTCGGCGTGCGCGGCTGGATCGAGGCCATGGACATCAAGACCGGCAAGCGCCGCTGGAGGACGTACACCATTCCCGGTCCGGGCGAGCCAGGCCACGAAACCTGGAAGGACAAGAACGAAGCGTGGAAGTCGGGCGGCGGCACCACCTGGGTGACCGGCTCCTACGATCCCGAACTGAACCTGATCATCTGGGGCACCGCGAACCCGGGTCCGGACTGGGACAACGCCTATCGTCCCGGCGACAATCTCTGGACCGACTCGACCATTGCCCTCGACGCGGACACCGGCAAGATCAACTGGGGTTTCCAGCACACGCCGAATGATCCGTACGACTATGACTCGATCAACGAAAACACATTCGTCGATACGCAGATCAACGGCAAGTTCGTGCGCGCCACACTGCACGCCAACCGCAATGGCTATGCATACGCGCTGGATCGCAAGAGCGGCGAGCCGTTGTGGTGCACGCAGTTCGTGTCGGATCTGAACTGGTCCGGCGGACTGGACGCCAAGTGCAAGCCGAAGGCCTACGATCCGAAAAAAGACGTCCAGACCTACATGCCGGGTACGGCGGCAGCCCGCGGCACGGCGGCCAAGGGCCGGGGCACGGTTGACGGCGTGCTGCGTCCGGGGCACATGGGTGGCAAGAACTGGCCGCCCACGACCTACAGCCCGCAGACCAACCGCTATTACATTCCGACCATCGACGGTTGCAACAAGGCATTCGCGGAAGTCACCGAGCCGGGCAAGTTCAAGCATCGCCAGCTGTTCCTGGGCGGCGCGCCGTTCACGACTTTCGAGGACGCGGATTGCGGCCGCATCTGGGGCTCGATCACCGCGATCGACGTCGGTACCGGCAAGGTCGTCAAGAAGCACACCACCAAGCACCCGCAACTGGGCGGCTTGATGTCCACCGCCGGCGGACTGGTGTTCGCGGGATACGCGGAAGGCGAGTTCGTTGCGCTGGATGCCGATACCCTCGAAGAACTGTGGAAGTTCCAGACCGGTTCCGCCATCAACGCGCCGCCGATGAGCTTCGTCGCCGATGGCAAGCAATACATCGCCATCGAAGTCGGCCTCGGTGGTGCCTGGCCCCAGTGGTTCGTCAGCGCCACGCCGGAGCTGAAGGCCCAGGCGCCGAGCAACATGCTGTACGTGTTCGCGCTGGACGAGTAAACGCCGTGTAGAAATTCGCGGGGCCGGTTCCGTGCCGGCCCTGCGGTGCGGCTCGGCCATGGGTCACGCACCCATGGACAAATTACAAATTCAGGCAGCAAGGAAAAATCAATGAATCGCTTTTGCAAATCAACGATGCCGGCCGTCGTGCTCTGCGCCTTGGGCCTGTGGACGGTGCAGCCGGAACCGGCCGTCGCGGAGACGGACACCGGCGATCGGCCCGAGATCAGGGTGCCTCGGGGAGGCGGCCGCGCAGCTTTCGAGAAGTTCGGCTGCATCACCTGCCACATGGGCGATGGCCGTGGAGGGCAGAATGAAGGCGGCTATGGCGCCGATCTTCGCGTGACCAAGCTGACCGAGCAGGAGGTCTTGCAGACGATCACCAACGGGCGCGCCGGAAAAGGCATGCCCAGCTTCAAGGGACTGATCGACGACGAGACGTTGCAGATGCTGGCGACATTCGTCAAGGAAGATCTGCGCCTGAAGTAACGCGGCTGGCTGCCAACCCAGGCATTGAACCTTACGACCGGGGCATCGTGCGAAAGCGCGGTGCCCCGTTTTTCTATTTGCGCGCGTCGGCGAGTTGCTCCGGCGTCATTTTCGCGGCCAGTTGCTCGAGCACGCGCGCGAGGTTCAGGCGCTCATAGCGAGCGTCCGCGGCGATATCCGCCGCGACCCAGCGATAAGCCTCCACCAGATCTTTGTGGACGCCCTGGGCCACCTGCATATAGATGTACTTCATCAGCGCCTTGCCGTGCCGGGTGTCCTGGCGCTCGATGAGTTCCAGCGCCAGCTTGCGCGCCTGGCCGAGGTCCCCGGTCTCGCGGCCCCGATCGTAGGCATCGCGCCCCTGGACGAACAACTGGATGTTGCGGTTCTCGCGGTCGCACTTCTCCTGCGACTCCTCCATGCAGACGAATGCGTCGTCCTCGGCCAGCACCGGCGCGCAGGACAGAGCAGCCGTAAGAACAGTTGCCATGATCAGCCACGGACTAACGTGCATCGCTAAAGTATTTTTCTTCATGTTGATTGCGCCTGCAGCCTATCCCCTGGAAATTCGATTGGCGTTGCACCTGCTCGCGAGCGAAGCGCGCTCGCCTGAAAAGTATAGCGGCTGGATCGGTCGAACGTCGGCCGCACAGATTCGATGGCAGACCCCGCTCTGCTCACAGATCTTGAGCGGGGTCGGTTGCGCGCCGCTACGAGAGCAACCAGCCACCGTCGATATCGATCGTGGTGCCGGTGACGAAATCGTTTTGTACCAGGACCACGATGGCTTGTGCGACTTCCGCGGGCGTGCCTGCGCGCGGGATCAGGTTCCTGGCCGTCATGTTCTTGTACAGCGTTTCGCGCTCCGTGCCCTTGATCGCCACCATCGGCGTATCGATGGAACCTGGCGACACCACATTGATGCGCCGTGGAGCGATTTCGGGTGCCACCGCGCGCACCAGGGCTTCCACCGACGCCCCGACTGAAGAGAGCGAAACCTGGCCCGGCCTGCACTTGCGCGCCGGTGCTCCGCTGACCAGAACGATCGCGCCGTCCTTGCTCAGGTGGCTCGCGCCATAGCGCACTACGTTCGCGTAGCCCCACAGCTTGTCGAACGAAGCCTTGTAGCCGTCCATGTTCATTTCCAAAAACGGGCCGATCGCGCGCGACCCACCCGTAGCTGCACTGATGAGGATATCGAACGGGGCATGTTCCTTGAACAACGTTTCCATGGCGACGCGATCCAGCACGTCGCATTTGGCCAGCGTGACGCCTGCGGGCGGAGCGCCGACCTTGCTCGGGTCCCGGCTCACTGCTACGACCCTGGCGCCCAGCGCGGCCAGTTGCCTGCTCGTGGCGAGGCCGATGCCCGATGTACCGCCAAATACGATTGCTTTCTTGCCCTTTACGTCCATTGTTGTGTTCTCCGGTATGAGTTTATCTAGAGGCGCTGTTCAATTCCCGATCGTCAAAATTAAATGGGATCAGAGTCAATTGTCAACGTCAGCACCCAGTTAATTCGACTCTGACCCCATTGTTCAGTGCTTGAGGTGCCGACGGAAAGGTTTGGTTTGCTGTGTCATGTGCCATCATGCAGGTGTGCTGGGCTTTCGCCAGAAATGGCAGGAAAACAAGTCGAGCCGGTACAGCGGCGTCCCACTGCTGAATGTCAGACGGGGCATTTCAAAAATTGTGGCCTTGGCGGAGTATTGAAACGATGGAAACCGAAGGAGATTCCCTTGGCGGTTTGTGGAACGCAGGCGCATTTTGCGCGCTCGCAATTATTCTGTCCGCTTGCGCTGCATTCGACCCGCAGGATCCGGTCGCGGCACAAGATAGCACCCGACATGAGCCAGTCTTCGCACGGCTGCCTCTTCACCCCGGCTGGCACGAAGGGCGAAGGGTTTTCTACGTTACGACGGA
>JBKJTX010000209.1:0-7124 GCA_046590315.1 Ramlibacter sp.
CGCTAGTGGCAAATGCCGCGATAATCGAGGGCTACCCTTAGAGTACCGACATGAAACGCACCTACCAACCTTCCAAAGTGCGCCGCGCACGCACCCACGGCTTCCTGGTCCGCATGAAGACCCGCGGTGGCCGTGCCGTTATCAACGCACGCCGCGCCAAGGGCCGCAAGCGCCTGGCCGTCTAAAGCCGCCGCACTTCTAGTGCAGCGGTTGAAGACCCGGGTGCAGTTCCAGGCCGTCATGGCGGCAGGCACAGTCTCCAGGACCGCGCACTTCGCGTTGCACCGTCTGGAATTGAAAGCAGGGCGCGCTCCGAATACTGCCGCAGGGCCTGGGTCCGTAGGACCCGAGGCCCTGTTTGCTGTTCGGGTGGAAACGCCCGAGCCCTGGATCGGCGCTGTGCTGCCCAAGCGCTGGGCCAAGCGGGCCGTCACACGCAACGCCATCAAGAGGCAAATCTACGCCGTGAGCCAAACCCTCGAGCCCTCCTTGCCACAAGCAGCCCACGTGGTGCGGCTGCGCGCCGGGTTTGACCGCAAGCAATTCGTGAGCGCCAGCTCCGACGCGCTCAAGCGGGCGGTGCGCGGTGAGCTGCAAGAACTCTTCGCCCGGGCCGCGAAATGATCCGCGCCGCCCTCGTTGGCCTGGTCCGAGCCTACCAACTGCTGCTCAGCCCCATGATCGGCGGCAGCTGCCGGTTCACTCCCACGTGTTCGGCCTATGCGATCCTGGCGCTGCAAAAGCACGGCTCGGTCACCGGCACCTACCTTGCGGTCGCGCGCATTGCGCGTTGCGGCCCGTGGTGCCGGGGCGGAAATGACCCTATGCCGCTTGAAAAGCCGCGCCTCTTCACCCATCTGCTCTCACCTCTTTCCAAGAAGAAGTCTTCATGAACGATATCCGCCGCACCATCTTGTGGGTGATTTTTGGTTTCTCGATGGTGCTGCTGTGGGACCAGTGGCAGGTTGCGAACGGCAACAAGGCCACTTTCTTCCCATCGGCCAGCAAGCCCGCAGTGACTGCCCAGGCGCCCGCAGGCGCGTCCAGCGTGCCTTCGAGCTCGGTGCCCACGCCTGCGGCAACGCCTGGCGCCACGACAACAGCGGTGCCCGGGGCGCCGGGGTCGGTGCCGACCGCAGCCGCGCCGGCGGCCACGGCGGAACGGATCACCGTCACGAGCGACCTCCTGCGCCTGACCTTCAGCACCGAGGGCGGCTCTTTGATTCGCACCGAGTTTCTGCAGCAGTCCAACGACAACAAGACCGGCACCTTCGTGCTGCTTGACGACATCGCGGGCCACAAGTACGTGGCCGAAACCGGCCTCATCGGCGGCGACTTCCCGACCCACAAGACGATCATGACGTTCAGCGGCGACAAGCAGCTGAAGGACGGCGCCAACGAGATGACGGTGCGTTTCGAGGCGCCGGAAAAAAATGGCGTGAAGCTGGTGAAGAGCTACATCATCAAACGCGGCGCGTATGACCTGGCTGTGCGCCACGAGGTCATCAACACGGGTACGTCAACGGTGTCGCCTCAGTTGTATCTGCAGCTCGTGCGTGACAACAGCCAACTCGATTCCGGCTCATCGTTCTATTCGACCTTCAGCGGGCCGGCCGTGTACAGCGACAAATACCGCAAGGTCGAGTTCTCGGACATCGACAAGAACAAGGCCGACTTCGGCGAGAAGCAGGCGACCTCCGGCTACGTGGCCATGGTGCAGCATTACTTCGCGAGCGCCTGGATCCTGCCCGACGGCGTCAGCCGCGAAAACTTCGTGCGCAAGCTCGACGGCACCTTGTACGCCGTCGGCGCGATCGCGCCCGTGCCGTCGCTCGCGGCTGGCCAATCGAAAGTGATTGAAGCCAAGCTGTTCGCCGGTCCGCAGGACGAGCAGATGCTGGAACGCGTCGCGCCCAACCTCGACTACGTCAAGGACTACGGCTACTTTCACATCATTGCCAAGCCGCTCTACTGGCTGCTGGCCAAGCTGCACAGTTTCATCGGCAATTGGGGCTGGTCGATCATGGCACTGGTGTTGGTGATCAAGATCGCCTTTTACTGGCTGCAGGCCAAGGGTTACGAAAGCATGGCCAAGATGAAGGCCATCAACCCGAAGATCATGGCGATGCGCGAGCGCCTGAAGGACAACCCGCAGCAGATGCAGCAGGAGATGATGAGGATCTACAAAGAGGAAAAGGTCAACCCGATGGGCGGCTGCTTTCCGATCATGGTGCAGATCCCGGTATTCATCGCCCTGTATTGGGTGCTGCTTTCCAGCGTGGAGATGCGCGGCGCGCCCTGGGTGGGCTGGATCCACGACCTCGCGGCCAAAGACCCTCTCTACATCCTGCCGGTCGTGATGACGCTCACCACGCTGCTGCAGACCGCGCTGAACCCGGCGCCGCCAGACCCGATGCAGGCCAAAATGATGTGGATCATGCCCATGGCCTTCAGCGTGATGTTCTTCGTGTTCCCGGCCGGCCTGGTGCTGTACTGGATCACCAACAACGTGCTCTCGATCGCGCAGCAGTGGCTGATCAACACGCGGATGGGTGTGCCGCCGCAATTCAACCTGCCGAAGTTCTCCTGACGGGTGCCCTTGGCGCCTGACAGCGGCGCGGGCATCCGGCCCCGACTGCCAAGCCGGCCAGGGTGACAATAAGCGCGTGCTTGCCCACCGTCGCCAACCCATCGCCGCCATCGCCACCGCCACGGGCCGCGGCGCGGTAGGCATCGTGCGCGTGTCCGCGACGAGCGTTGCGCCCATCGTAGAAGCCGTGTGCGGGCGGCCGCTCAAGCCGCGCGAGGCGACTTACCTTCCCTTCCTCGCAGCGGACGGCAGCGCCATCGACCAGGGCCTGGCGATCCACTTTCCCGCACCGCACTCATACACCGGTGAAGACGTGCTGGAGCTGCAGGCGCATGGCGGAACGGTGGTGTTGCAGCTGCTGCTGGCGCGCTGCCTGGAAGCCGGCAAGGACATCGACCTGCGCGTCGCGCAACCCGGCGAGTTCACGCAACGCGCCTTCCTCAATGACAAGATCGACCTGGCGCAGGCGGAGGCCATCGCCGACCTCATCGACGCCAGCACCGAAGCTGCAGCGCGCAGCGCGAGCCGTTCAATGTCGGGCGAGTTCTCGCGCGAAATTCACGTGCTGCGTGACGCCCTGATTCACCTGCGCATGCTGGTGGAGGCGACACTGGACTTTCCCGAAGAGGAGATCGACTTTTTGAAGAAGGCCGACGCGCAGGGCCAGCTCGATCGCCTTCACGCCACGCTGGCGGGCGTGATGCAGCGCGCGCGCCAAGGTGCCCTGCTGCGCGAGGGCATCAAGGTTGTGATCGCGGGGCAGCCAAACGCGGGCAAGAGCTCACTGCTCAACGCGCTGGCCGGGGCCGAGCTCGCGATCGTGACGCCGGTGCCCGGCACCACGCGCGATGTGGTGAGCCAGACCATTCAGATCGAGGGCGTGCCGCTGCACGTCGTCGACACCGCCGGCTTGCGCGACAGCAGCGACCATGTGGAGAAGATCGGCATCGAGCGCGCCTGGGGCCAGATCGAAGCCGCCGATGCTGTGCTGTTCCTGCATGACCTCACGCGTGCCGATGCAACAGACTACGTGCGGGGTGATCAAGACATTGCGCACAGACTTCCGGTGGGCGTGACGGTGATCGATGTGTGGAACAAGGTCGACGCGGTCGATGCGCCGCGAGGGCATGGGCTGTTGCTGTCGGCCAAGAGCGGCGTGGGCCTTGACGAACTGCGGCGCAAGCTGCTCGAAGTCGCCGGCTGGCAGTCCGCACCCGAAGGCGTGTACATCGCTCGCGAGCGCCACGTCCAGGCGTTGCGTCGCGTGGCCGCGCATCTGCACCTGGCCGCGGCGCATCTCGCGCAACAGGCGCAGGCGCTGGAGCTTCTCGCCGAGGAGTTGCGGCTTGCGCAGAACGCGCTGAACGAAATCACCGGCGAGTTCAGCTCCGACGATTTGCTGGGCGTGATCTTCTCGAGTTTCTGCATCGGCAAGTAGAGCCCGATGGAAGCGATGCCTTCACGTCGCATCCGCCGTTACAATTCGAGATGCGCGGGTATCAGGTGTAAGCGGCGGTTAGGGCGCTTGTGCCTGGCTCAGCAGCACAGTACTGTCCGACGGATGAATGCTGCGTTGCGCACCCCGGTCAAGTTCGACTTGCAGGGCCTGATCAAGGCTGTTGCGGTCAACGCTTCCGCCGCCAGCTTCGCGCCCAACTTGACGCCTTCCCAGTGGGAAATCCTGGGTAACTACATGCAGCCGTTCGCAGTAAACCAGGGCCAGACGTTGATCGAGCAGAACGCGGTGGACCGCACGCTCTACATCATCGAGGCCGGCAGTCTTACCGTTCACTATGAAGATTCGAAAAAGCGGCTGCGTCTGGCGGTCGTGGGCGCGGGCTCGGCTGTCGGCGAAGGCGCGTTCTTCACGCGCCAGCCGCGCAACGCCACGGTGCAAGCGGCTGCCGCTTGCAAGATCTGGAGCTTGGCGCCGATCCGCTTCACTGAGCTCAGTAACAGACAACCTGCCGTTGCGCTGGAGGTAGCGATGGCGCTCGGCTCGCTGGTGTCCCGCCGCTTGATCAACAAGCCCAAGCGGGTCGCGGTCACCTGAGCTTGCAATACCGCTCGGCCGCTTCAGGCCAAATCTTTCACGCACTCGCCGCGTTTCTTGCGCCTGATATCGGCGCCGCGAAGAAACGGGTGGCGTTTTCCCAAGCCGCAATTACACTCCCGCTCAGGGAACGAAAGTTTGCGTCCCAAGTCCCCGCTCCGCATCGTTAGAAAGTCCCGTCATGTCTCTCTTCAGCTGGATGTTCGCGCCGAACAAGCCGGGCAAGCCCCCCGAAAGCTCGGGCCTGGCGCGCATGGAGCCCACCCGCCCGGCCGTCCGTCGTGCGGGGGGGAACGAAGCCGCTGCCGACAATGCCCAGCCTGCCAACCGCAAAGGTGAGCGCATGGCGCGCCGCGAACTGCTTTATGCGGTGGTGCGCGAGGCTATGGTGCGCGCGGGCGTGCTTTCAGCGAGCTACAAATTCAAGGTGCTGTCCCTCGATCAACGCGGCCGACAGTTTCTGGTCATGGTCGATTTGGCGCGCGACTACGGCGGCGAAACATCACGCCTCGCCGAAATCGAAGCCATGATCGCCCAGGCCGCCAAAACCCGGCACGACATCCTCGTGAGCGCCGTTTACTGGCGCACCAACGAACACGTGGCCGTCGGCGACCCCACCGCCCAAGCCAAGCGCAGCGGCACCAGCGCGCAGCCGGCCGCGTTGGATCCGTTGGGCCAGGATTCGCATCCCGCCGCGCTGGATTCGGCGCCGACTCCGCTCAGCGCGTCCGCGCCGGAACCCTCGCGTTCACACTACGACCCCATCCAGGCCGATGAGGTTGCAGCATTCAAGCAGGCGCTGGCGGCTGGCGCCGCCAACCCCGCCGCTGCTGCTGCAGCGGCTGTCGGCGTCCCGCACGGTGCCCAGGCGCGTGCTTTTGACGGCTCCGCCAAGCACGGCCCGCAGAGCTACACGCTGCTGACCGGCTTTGAGGACACCGAGCTACCCGATTCCGACCAGCGTGTGCCCGCATTGAGCACCAGCCAGTACGGCGAGCTGAACTGAGAAGCGACGCCAACGCGCCTGTTTGCCTTTGGCCCGTTGCTCCATCGCGCCTACACTCCAAGGCTGAGCCAGGAATGGCCACCGAGGAGACCGGATGAATGTAGAACAGCTGGTGCGAGCCATCGGCGCGCTCGACGCCAAGGACGCACTGCAGTGCAAGCTCACGCTGCAAGACTGGAAGTTACTCGCTCCGTACCTGTCTATCCGTTTCCTGAAAGCGGGCGACCCTCTCATGCATGAGGGTGACTGCGAGCGCGAATTGTTCATCCTGGCCGACGGCGAACTGCAGGTGTCGATCCAGGGCAGCACCATCGCCACGCTCCAGCCCGGCACCGTGGTGGGCGAAGGCACCTTTTTCTCGGGCGCACCGCGCAGCGCAACGGTCACACCGTCTCAGCCGGGTGTCGCCTGGGGACTGAACTGGGAGAAGTTCGACGCGATGACACTCAAGCACCCCAAGCTGGCCGTGGATTTGGTGAAGGGGCTCGCGGCCGTGCTGGCGGTTCGGATGCGCGAAGCGCTCTTGGTGGGGCAATTCACTTAGGGCCCGTGAACGGGCCCTAGCCGTTCAAAAGTTTTTCTTCCGCCACCGCCAGGGGTTCGGGCCGGCCCGACAACACCAGCGTGTCCCCGTCTTGCAGCGCCGGGTTCAGCTCCGGATTCACCACCGTGCCGTCGCTTCGCCGCAGGCTCACCACCCGCACCCCCAGCGCGTTCAGCGCCAGCTGGCTGAGCGCTCGGCCCAGCGAGCCCGCGCCGAATGGCAAGGTGACGGTCGACAGTCGTTCGTTATCCAGCTCGGCGACGGTGTCGTCGTCGGCGCCGTGGAAATAGCCGCGCAACAGGCTATAGCGAGCGTCGCGCTGTTCCTGAACGATGCGGATCATGCGGCGCATGGGCACGCCCACCAGCGCGAGAGCGTGGCTTGCCAGCATGAGCGAGCCTTCCATCGCTTCAGGCACGACCTCGGTGGCGCCGGCGGCCTGCAACTTTTCCAGGTCGCGGTCGTCCTGCGTTCGCACGATCACCGGCACCTGCGGCGCGTGGCTGCGGGCGACCGCCAGGACCTTCATCGCGCCGCCCACGTCCAAATAAGTCACCACCACGGCGCTGGCGCGTGCCAGTCCCGCGGCGACCAGCGCCTGCGGCCGAGCAGCGTCCCCGAACACCACCGAGTCGCCCGCAGCGGCGGCATGGCGCACGCGGTCGGGGTCGAGGTCCAGGGCGATGTAGGGAATGCCCTCGCGCTCGAGCAAGCGCGCCAGGTTTTGGCCGCAGCGGCCGTAGCCGCAAATGATCACGTGCCTGCTGGTGTTGATCGACTTGCGCGCGATGTTGGTCATCTGCAGCGACTGCAACAGCCATTCGCTGGCCACCAGCTTCATCACGATGCGGTTGGCGTACATGATGATGAACGGGGTGGCGACCATCGAGAGCACCATGCTCGCAAGGATCGGGTTCAGCAGAGTGGCTGG
>JBKJTX010000473.1:0-22130 GCA_046590315.1 Ramlibacter sp.
GGCAGCCAGATCCGGCAGGCGCGCAAGAACGACAGTCGCGTGACACCGCTGGGCGCATTGCTGCGCAGAACCTCCTTGGATGAGCTGCCGCAGTTCATCAACGTGCTGCAGGGGCGAATGAGCATCGTCGGACCGCGTCCGCATGCAGTCGCGCACAACGAGATGTACCGGGGTTTGATCAGGAGCTACATGGTGCGGCACAAGGTGAAGCCAGGTATCACGGGCTGGGCCCAGGTGAACGGATTTCGCGGCGAGACCGACTCACTGGAAAAGATGGAAGGGCGGATCCGCTGCGACCTCGACTACCTGCGCAACTGGTCGCTGCGCCTGGACCTCTTGATCATCTTCAAGACCATCCGATTGGTGTTCACAGATGCTTCCGCGTACTAACGAGTCGTCTATAGTGCAGCCGAGCCTTTGCTGGAGGCGCACGCCGTGCGCCACGATCCATCTCAGGCCCCGTTGCTCACCGGGGCTCTGGGCGCACGCCCCGGCGTACGGGCGCTACAAAAGCGCGGAGAATTTGTCTTGAAGAAACTGCCCACTCGCACCCTCCTCACGGTCGCTTCGTTGATCATGGCGTCACCCGCCGTGGTCGCCCAGCAGTCCCCGATGGGCGTGCCGGAAAACCCCAACTCACCGATTCCGCAGCAGTCGCAGGAAAACCCCAATGCGTTCCAGCTGCGAGCGTCTGTCGGGTACGAGCACGACAGCAACGTGCTGCGCGTTCCCTCGGCGGCCGGTCCGATTTCGGACAACATCCTCACGGCTGGCGTCGGGCTTAAATTCGACAAGCGTTACGGCCTGCAGCGCGTGCGCGCCGACATCGGGGCGGACACCTATCGCTATCAGGACCGGTCGAGCCTGAACTACACGACCATCAACTATTTGGTGGCCTGGGACTGGAGCATCACGACAGCACTGCATGGCGTGCTCAGCGCGGAGCGCAAGCAATTTCGCGACGTGACGACCGATCCGCTTCTCGGCACCAACGTGGTGGGGCGCCGGACGGAGCGCAACGAAATCTTTGAAGGCGTCTATGAGTTCGGCGGCGGCCTGCGCGCGCTGGCCGGCGTCGCACACAAAAAGTCGACCAGCACGCAAGCCAGCTGGGACGCCAGCCCCGACGTGCGGTATGCGCACGTGGGCGCCGGCTACGAATTCGCATCGGGCACGTCCATCACGGCGCGCCTGAAACGCGGCGACGGCGAATACACCGATCCGACCTTCAGCGCGGCGGGTGTCGAATTTCGCGACACCGAACCCGAGGTGGCCGTCAAGTGGCCGATCACCGGCCGCACGGCGCTTGAAGCCCGGGTCGCACACCTGAAGCGCGAGCATGCATCCGCGCCCCAACTCGATTTCAGCGGCATGGTCGGCAACGCGACGGTGAGCTGGGACATCACGGGCAAGACGCGCCTGGTGGCAGGCTACATCCGCGACCTGAGCGCGAGCGGCCTGGTCGTAGGCGGGCATGTCACGAGCGACCGCCTGTTCCTGGCTCCGGTCTGGAAGGCGACGGGCAAGACCTCCTTTAATGCGCGCTATGACCACATCCGCCGCAACTGGAACGGCCTTCCTGCAGCCTCCTCCAGTTTCGGGCGCGAAGAAACCATCCAGTCGGCGTCGGTCGGCTTCGACTGGGAGGCCCTGCGCAAAGTGACCGTCTCCGGCTACCTGCGCCATGAGCGGATGAAGTCGAGCCTGTCCGCCGGCTACCGCGCCTCGGTCTACGGACTCGCCGCGAAAGCGAATTTTTGACACCCTAACCTCGGGAGAAATCTCATGAAGCCCAACCTGCTGCGTTCCTCATTGACCGTCGCCTTGTCGCTGTCTGCGGCCCTGACCTGGGCGCAAGGCTCTTCGTCCGCTCCCCAGCGGGCGACCGTTGCGCCGTCGGCCCAGGCCGCCGGCACGTCGGCCACGGCCGCGGGAACCAGCAGGCCCAGCGACTACAAGCTGGGCCCGGGCGACAGCATCAAGGTGCAGGTCTACCAGAACCCCGACCTGTCGGTGGAGACGCGCGTGTCCGAAAGCGGCGTCGTCAACTATCCGCTGGTGGGTGCCGTGGAAATTGGTGGGCTGAGCCTGGCGGACGCCGAGGCGCGCATCGCTCAGGCGCTGCAAAAGGGGAACATCTTGAAGGCGCCCCAAGTCAATATCAACCTGATTCAGGTGCGAGGCAGCCAGGTGGCGGTGCTCGGCCAGGTACAAAAGCCGGGCCGCTTCGCGCTGGAGACGACCAACGTTCGCGTGAGCGAGATGCTCGCGGCAGCGGGCGGCGTGGCGCCGACGGGGGACGACGTCGTCGTGGTCACGGGCACGCGCAACGGCCAGCCGTTTCGCCAATCGGTAGACGTCAATCAGCTGTTCGCGGGACGCTCCAATGACGATATCGTGCTGCAGGCCGGCGACTCGCTGTTTGTTGGCAAGGCGCCCACCTTCTATATCTACGGTGAAGCGCAGCGCCCGGGCACCTACCGCGTGGAGCGCGGCATGACAGTGCAGCAGGCGATTGCGCAAGGCGGCGGCATCACCCCCCGCGGGAGCGAGTCACGCCTGCGCCTGAACCGCACCAACCCGGATGGCACGGTGGTGCAGATGGCCCCGCGCCTGTCCGACCCGGTGCAGCCCGGCGACGTGCTGTTCGTGCGCGAAAGCCTTTTCTAAACACAAAGAGGGTGAGATGAGCCTGCATCAATTCTTTTCAATATTGCGCGCGCGCAAGGGTGTGGCAGCACTCATCCTGCTGGCAACACTGGCGCTTGCGCTCGCGTGGGTCGCACTGCGGCCTGCCAACTACGCTGCCCGTGCACCGGTGTTGGTGGACGTACGCACCGACCCGACCAACTCCACACCGCTGCAAGGGATGGTGGCCCCCAGCTTCATGACGACCCAGATCGACATCATCAAAAGCGATCGCGTCGCGCAGCGCGTTGCGCAACTGTTGCCGGCTGACCAGGCGCCCATGAAGGGCCTGCGCGAAGCGGCGCAAAAGCAGCCCGCCCCCGACCGCTGGATGGCCAGCGTCTTGCAGCAGCGGCTGGAAGTGAAGCCCGCGCGCGAGAGCAACATCATTAACATCAGCTGGACCGGACGCACGCCCGCCGAGGCGGCGCGCGTCGCCAATGCCTTCTCGCAGGCCTATCTCGAGACCAACCTGGACATCAAGACCGACCCGGCCAAGAAGTACGCCGTATGGTTTGACGAGCAGGTGAAGGTTTCGCGCGACAAGCTGGAGCAGGCGCAACAAAAGCTTGCGGCGTTTCAGGAGAAGGCCGGAATCGTATCGGCCGACGAACGCAGCGACTTCGAAACGACTCGGCTCACCGAGCTCTCGCAGCAACTCATGGTCGCGCTAGGGCGCGGTCGTGGTGGTTCGGCCACTTCGGCTGACCAGAGCCCGCTGGTGAACAACCTGCGCCAGGAAGTCGCAAGACTCGAAGCCAAAGTGGGCCAGAACTCCGCGACCATGGGGTCACGCCATCCCGAGATGCAGCGGCTGCAGGCCGAATTGGGGGCCATGCGCAGCCGGCTGTCCGAAGAAGCCTCCCGTGTGAGCGGGAGCTCGGCCAGTTCCGCTGCTGCTGCCAAGGCGCATGAGCGCCAACTGCAAAGCGCGGTCGCCGAACAAAAGCAACGCGTACTCGGTTTGAACAAGCAACGCGGCGAGCTGGCTTTGCTCAAGAGCGACGTCGATTCTGCGCAGAAGGCATTCGAGGCCGTGAGCGCGAGCGCTGCGCAAGCCCGCCTGCAAAGCATGAGCAACCAGACCAATGTGATGCGCCTGGCGTCCGCTGTGGAGCCAATGGATCCGACGGGTCCGAGCGCCATGCAGGCGCTGATGGCCGCCTTCGTTGCGGGCGGCTTCCTGGCAGTCGCCGGTGCGTTCCTGCTCGAACTCGTCAACCGCCGCGTCCGCTCGCCGCAGGACCTCTCGATGGTCACGCAGCTGCCTGTCCTGGCCTCGATCCCGGCGGCCAACGCGTCGGCGTTCAGCGGCACACCGCTGCGCCTGGCCGGCGGTGGCTCCCGGCGGCTCGCGCTCGCATCGACCCGGAGAGCTGCATGACGTCCAGCAAGACACAAATTTTTCCGCTGCCCAATCGAGGCGAGCTGACCGAGCTCGATATCGAGCTCCCGAGCCGCGACGCCGCATTGCCCATCGGCGCGCTGCTGGTCGAAGCCGGCGCATTGGCCCAGGAGAACGTGCAGCGCGTGCTCGACTACCAGAAAAAGTCGGGCCTGCTTTTCGGCGAGGCCGGCGTGGCGATGGGCCTGCTGGACGAGGAAGACGTCAAGCGCGCCCTGGCGTTGCAGTTCGGCCATGCCTACCTGTCGCCCGACTCGGGCCTGGGCGCCGAGTTGGTGGCCGCGACCGACCCCGACAGCGATGCGGTGGAACATTTGCGCGTGCTGCGCAGCCAGCTCATGCTTCGCTGGTTCGAGAACGACGCTCGGCAGGCCGCGTTGGCGGTGGTGAGCCCGGGTAAGGGGGAAGGGCGCAGCTACATCGCCGCGAACCTCGCGGTACTGTTCTCGCAGCTCGGCAAGCGCACGTTGCTGATCGACGCCGACCTGCGCCATCCGCGCCAGCACCAGATATTCGGCCTGTCTGGCCGCGTGGGGCTGTCCACTGTTCTGTCCGGCCGGGCCGGCTGGGAAGCGGTGCATGAAGTCAAGAGTCTGCCGGGCTTGTGGGTGCTGCCCGCCGGCGCCGTGCCGCCCAACCCGCAAGAATTGCTCGCACGGCCCGGTTTTGGCCGCCTGGTCCAGGCGCTGCGTTCCAGCTACGAAGTGATCCTGGTCGATACGCCGGCCGGCGACGTTTATGCCGACACCGGCACCATCGCTGCGCGTGCGGGTGCCGCCCTGATGGTGGCGTGCCGCGACGCGACCTCCGTGCCGCGCCTGTCGCATTTGGCCGACGACCTGCGGCAGTTTGGCGTCACCATCGTTGGCGCCGTTTTGAACGGCGCTGCATCCACCGAGCGGGTATGAGCCGCCGGGCCGCCCCAAGGCAAATCTCGCAGCGCGTAGCGCGGACGGTAGCCGAATGACCATAAGCGCTGCTCCGCGCGAGTGGCAACCGCGCTGGCAGCAGCTCGTGCAGGGGGTCGTGCGCGTGCAGACTGAACGTGGCGAAGAGCAGTTGCTCGACGCACTCGCCAGCCCGGTCGAGCCGTTGGTGCTGGCGTTCGTCAACGCGCACGCCATGAATTCGGTTGCGTCTTCGCGCAAGTTCTTCGACGCCGTGATCGCAGCCGACATCGTGCTGCGCGACGGCGCGGGCATGGCCATCCTGATGCGCCTGTTGAACCAGGCGCCCGGCCTCAACCTCAATGGCACCGACTTGATTCCGAAGATCCTGCGCCGCTACGCCGGCCAATCCATTGCCCTTTTCGGCACACAGGAGCCGTACCTCGCGCGCGCGGAGGACGTTGTGCTGACCCAGCTTGCACCCGGCAGCACCTGCGTCACGGCGCATGGTTTCCTCGAAATCGCTGACTACATCCGGCTGGCCGCCGCCCGTCGCCCGCGCCTGATCGTTCTGGGAATGGGCATGCCGCGCCAGGAAGAAGTAGCCGGTGTGCTGAAAGCTGCGCTCGGTTTTCCTTGCCTCATCGTCTGCGGCGGTGCGATCATCGACTTCATGGGTGGCAAGACTTCACGTGCGCCGGGCTGGATGCGCACCATCGGGCTCGAGTGGCTGTTTCGGCTGACGCTGGAACCCAAGCGCCTGTTCAAGCGCTACGTGGTCGGCAATCCGGTTTTTCTCGCTCGCGCTTTGCGGCTCGCGGTGTCGTCGCCCCGCCAAGGTCATCACCTCACTTCATGAACATTCTTCTCACCGGCGGCGCCGGCTACATCGGCAGCCACACCTACGTTTCCCTGGTCGAAGCCGGCTACACGCCCGTCATCCTCGACAATTTTTCAAATAGCAACCGCGCCGTGGTGCAGCGTCTGGAGGCTATCACCGAAAAACCTGTGATCTGCGAAGAGGGCGATGTGCTTCGGACTTCACTGGTCGAGGACGTGTTGCGTCGCCACCGCATCGCGGGAGTCGTGCACTTCGCCGGCGACAAGTCGGTGGGCGAGAGCGTCGCCAAACCGCTCAAGTATTACCGCAACAACCTGGGTAGCGCCGTGAGCCTGATGCAGGCGATGGAAAGCACGGGTTGCCACGTCATGGTGTTTTCCAGCAGCGCCACGGTCTATGGCGATCCGGCCAGCGTGCCGATTCGCGAAGACTTTCCACGCAGCCACACCAACCCGTATGGCCATACCAAGCTCATGATCGAGGACATGTTGGCGGCGCAGTCGGTCGCGCAGCCTTCGTGGAAGATTGCAGTGCTGCGCTATTTCAACCCGGTAGGCTCGCATCCCAGTGGGCTCATCGGCGAGGACCCGTCCGGCATCCCCAACAACCTCATGCCCTACATCACGCAAGTTGCCATGGGAACGCGGCCGCACTTGCAAATATTCGGCAACGACTATCCAACACCTGACGGCACCGGCGTTCGTGATTACATCCACGTTTGCGACCTGGCGGAGGGTCACGTCGCCGCGCTCAAGTCGTTGCTGGCAAATGCTCAAAATCTCACCGTCAACCTGGGCACGGGCCACGGTCACAGCGTGCTGGAAATGTTGAAGGCCTTCGAGGCGGCAAGTGGTCGGCCGGTGCCCTACCAGATCGTGCCGCGCCGGCCGGGCGATGTCGCTCAGTGCTACGCCGACCCGTCGCTGGCTAAGGAACTGCTCGGCTGGACGGCGACGCGTTCGCTCGGCCAGATGTGTACCGATGCATGGCGCTGGCAAAGCCGGAACCCGAACGGATTCCGCGCTTGAATCAACGTCAGGGTTTAGTCGTCCGAGCTGTCGTCCGCCGGTTTGGAGCGGTCGCGATTGCGCTCGATGTTCCTGAGATTGAGAAGCGCGCTTTGCGCCCCTTCACCCGTGCGGCGCTCACGTGTTGTGCTGCGATCCGAAGTTTTCCGATCGGCGTCGTTCGAACGTTCTTTGGGGGGCGGTTGGTTCCGTTCAATCCTGGGTACAGTGACGCGACGTGGCATGGTGGCTCAATCTAGTAGGCGACGACGGGCCGGGATGTAGTCCTTCGCTCCTGCCCGACGTAGGCAGGCGGCCTATGGCAATACCCGACTCATGTCTCAGCAGGGCCGTCAGTCACTTTGCCGCCAGTAGGACGGCGTGCCGTCCTAGCCAGGGAGATCCTTGCCGAGCGTACCCATGCTGCGATTGGCGTAAGAGGAATCCCTTGCTTTGCTGAACCAATCAGCGGACTGCTTTAGCACTTCGGCATACGGCGTCCAGTGGATGCCGAGATCGCGTTCAGCCGCGCTCGCATCGAGCTTCAAATGCCGCTGCCACAGGCCGAGCACTCCTGGCGGCAAAGGATCCGGCACCGCGTCGGCGGGCAAGCCGGCCTTGCGCAGCATCATCTGCAAGACCTTGAGTGGCGCGGCGGCAAGGAAAGCGTCCAGTTTGAGTTGGCGAGCGGACAGGCGTGGTACGGGCGTCGCGCCGATAGCAACGCCGAAGTCGCAGAAGTAGTCGTTCCAGCGAGGACTGTCCGGCGCGGAGAGGTTGTAGGTGCGCAAAACGCCGTGGGGCAAACGCAGGGAGGCGATGATGGCCGCACACACGTCGTCGATGTGGACCAGGTTGGACCAGCCATCGCCCGCCACACCGAGATCACCCAAACGGCGGGCGCGCAGAAAGCGGCCGATGCGGCCGACCCAGAGTTCGCTGCCGGGGCCGGTAACGCAGCCGGGCCGCAGCACCACCGCCGTGCCCCCGGAGGCCGCATACGCCGCGATACTGGTCTCCGCGTCGCACTTTGCTTTCGCATACCAGCCGAGCGTCGGATCGACCGGGGCGCCCTCACGGACCACCCCTTCCAGGTGACCGTACACAGACATGCTGCTCAGGTGAACAATGCGCTTGCAGCCGGATTGCGAACACGCTGCCGCCAGCACCTCGGCGCCGCGTGCGATGGCGCGGGCGTTGCCTGCCACGCAGTTGACGACAGCATCCACGCCTTGCAGCGCCTCTGCCAGCGAGGTGGCGTCCGTGGTGTCGACACGCAAACTCTCTACCCCGCGCACCAGGCGGCGCGACGACGCGCTGACGGGCGAAGCCCAACCCGTGGCAGCGAGCAACGTGCACAGGCGCGAGCCGATATAGCCGGAGCCTCCCAGGACCAGCACCCTCATACGGTTGCTCCATCCAGGAGCGCTGCGTTGCGCGGCGAGAGCCGCTGCGACAGATGCTTGCCCAGGCGCAGCGACAGCGCGAGCAATGTGAGTGTCGGATTGGCCTGGCTGGAAGTCGGAAAGGCCGCGCTGCCCGCCACGAAAAGGTTGTGAACCGAATGCAGCTGGCAGTCGGCATTGACGACACTGGTGCGCGGATCGCTGCCCATACGCGCGGTGCCGATGTGATGGCCGCCGTACGCGCCGAATCGCATCAGGTCCTCTTCGAGCGTGGCGCGGTCGTAGTCCAGCCGGCCGGTGCCGCTGCTCTCGAATTCCTGAGCGATCAGATCGAGCGTACGCCGCACGGATTCAACGTCGTCCTGGCCGTAGCGCCAATCGACCCGCAGTTGCGGCAGACCCAACGGGTCCTGCTTGTCGGTCAGCGTGACGCGGCTGTCGGCCCGAGGCATCTGCTCCCCGTGCATCTCCAGACTGAAGCGATTGGTGCGATTGCGCAGGATGACCGATGGGTACTTGCGCTGCGCCAGCGTGCGGCGCGTGATCCAGTGCGCAAGGAACGCCGTGGTGTCGAGCGGGTCCGTGACGACGTTGAGCAGATGCCGCGCATACAGCGGTAGCGTGACGTGCGTGCCGTCGTTGAGCCGCTTGCCGTATTCGTAGCTGATCAGTCGGCGCGCGAGGAACAGGCCCGACAGCACGCCGTTGCGATGGCGGGGGTCCGTGATCCTGGGAAAATGAAGCCGCGCCACGGCGTTCGCGAGTCCATGGCGCCGTTGCTCGGCTGGCGCGATCGCCAGACGGCGCCGGCAATAGATTCCCTCGGGCGTCATTTCATAGCCGTGACGGACATCACGCGGGCGGCCGTTCAGCACCAGCGTGCCAACGTTGCCCGCGATGTGGCACATGTAGTAGCGGCCCACCACGTCATGCTGGTTTCCGATGCCGGCCGGCGCGACGTCGCGTGACGCCAGAAGCAGCCGCGCGGTTTCCAGGCCACCCGCCGCGAGTACCGTGGCGCGCGCGGCGATCCGGAAGCTATTGCCCGAAAGGGTCGCCACTTCGATCTCGCGCACCGCGCGCCCGTCGGGGTCGAGTCGGACGCCGGTGCAATTGGCCCCGAGCAACACGCGCACGTCGGGCGCAACCTCCAGCCGCCGCGCGTAGCGTGCGCCGAAATCGGTCGGACAGGAGAACCGCTCCAAACCGTTGGTGCGCACCACACCGCTATCGAAGCCGCGAATCATGGGCTGAGCCCCACCGCCGAGCGCGTCGTCGGCGTCGTAGGCGAAGCGTCCGGCCTCGGCCAATTTGTTGGCCTCGGGGTAGAACGGAAGCAAATCTTCCAGAGAAATCGGCCAGCCGCTTTCGGGCACCTGGCTGCGCGCTTCGAAGTCGATCGCATCGAACGGCATGCAGCGCCCGCCCCAGATCGTGGTGGAGCCGCCCATGCGGCGCTGCCGGTATTTGTCCGGTGGGCTGTGCATACGCTCGTCCGCCACCTCACCTTCATAGAGTGCTTGCGTGGGCGCGTGCGCGCGTAATTGGCCCGACTCCAGCAGGACGACGTCCAGACTCTGGCCGGAGAGCGCCAGCGCGAGCGATATGCCGGCGGCGCCGCCGCCCACCACGCACACGTCCGCGCGCAGGGTCGCCCCGCTGTCGACGGTTGCGGCGTCGAGGATCACCTCGGCTCCGGCGTGGCTTGCGCTTCGGGCAACTGGCCCGAGACGCCAAAGGTCCGTTGGTGCACGCGCGCCACGCTGGTGAAGAAGCGCGACAAAGAAAACTGCCGTTCGTAGAGGTCGCGCCCGTTGCGCGCCAGGGTCTCGATCAGATCGGGCTGCTCCAGCAACTTCTTGAGTGTCGCCGCGAGTGCGTCGACGTCGCGCACGGGAACAAAGCAGGCGTTCTGGCCGTCGCTCAGCACCATGGGCAACTCGCCCACCGGCGTGCAAATGACCGCGACGCCGTTGGCCAGCGCCTCCAGCACCACCAGGGGCAGCACTTCGTCATGCGAGGGCAGCACCAGCACGTCGGACTGCGCCAGCAACTCGTCCACCTGCGCTTGATCGCACCAGCCGGAGAACCGCACGATGTCGGCAACGCCCAGGCTGGCGGCTTCTGCTCGGTAACCGTCGATGTCGCCGCTTCCCGCAAGTGTCACTTCGACACCGGAGCGATCAATGTCGGCGCGCGCGAGGGCGCGCAGCAAGTCGGATATGCCTTTGGGTTCCGAGAGGCGCCCGACGAACGCCACCCGGCGCACCTTCGTCCCCTTGGCACGTACCGGCACCGTGGCCGGGCCCGGCACGCCGTTGATGACGATGTCGACACGCTGGGCCGGCACGCCGAGTTCTTCCATGACAAAGCGGCGCGGCTCGGCGCCGATGACCACGACACTGGAGGCGAGCGAGAACACCCAACGCGTCAAGGCTCGCAGCGGAGCGGGCAGCGAATAGTAGAACCGCTGCATCTGGGCGTGCAGGTGAATCGCCACGGGCAGGCCCAGCGCCCAGCTCGCTGCCACAACCGTGCCCTTGCGAAACAGACTGAGGCGCTCGGCCATGTTGACGTGAACGCCCGCTAAATTGCCGTCCCAGCGGCCGCGCACCAACTTACCCAGCGCCACCAGCAACATCTTGAAGGACGCCAGCGGCGAGCCGGGGCCGCGCGTGTCCAGGGGCCGCAATTGCGCCGCATGGTCCGGCGTGTGCGCCGCCTGGGCCTGGATCAGGTAATCGGCGACCTTGTACATGCCGCCGCCGACCGGAGACCACGGACAGGCGATGTAGATGAAGCGTTGGCTCTCGCGCACGGTGGGCGCTGCGAGGGCGAGGGAGTCACTTGGAAGTGGTGTTTGCTGCATGGGGGAACGTCGCAGGGCGGGGCCTGAAGAGAATGCGTTTGAAGAAAGCGAGCATGGGCTGTTCGAGCCAGACGTAGGAAGCCGCGCCGGCGGCAATCACCGCCAGGGTGGTGACCGCAAACACCACGGTGGGCTCCATCACGCCGAGCTTCTTGAGCGCTATAACGCAAGCGGGCACGACGAAGGTGTGGGAGAGGTAGATTGAATAGGAGGCGTCGCCCAGGAAGGCGAGAGGCTTGGCGAACGGCGCCTTGTCGATTGCGCGCTCCAGCCAAAGCGTGCCGAGCACGATGGCCGCGGCGCCCACACCCCAGGGGAAGAGGCGGTCGGAATTGGCATCCCAACCCAGGCCGAACGTGAACAGCGTGCCGGCCACCAGCAGGGCCACGCCGGCGAGCCAGGGGCCCGAGCCGAAGCGCAGCAGCATTTGGGCGAAAGCGACGCCGATGATGAATTCGAAAATGATGGACTGTGCGTAGAACGTGAGCGCCGTGGCTTCTACGAATCGGCTCCCCAGGAAGATGGACAGAAACACCAGCAGGCAAAAGCGGATGCGCGGCGCGCCCAGGGCGATCGCGGCAGCGAACACCAGGTAAAACAGCATCTCGAAGTTGAGGGTCCAGCCCACGGGCAGAGTCGGCTGCACAAGACCCCAGGGTGCCATGGTGGGGATGAAGGCCAGCGACGCCGCCAGGTGAGCCGGCACGATGGTGGACTTGAAGGCCAGCGCCGGAACGGCGATAAGCAACGCCACCTTGAGCAGCGTGTAGAACCAGTAAAGGGGCACGATGCGCAGGATGCGCCGCTTCATGAACACCCAGGCCGCGGCGCCGCGCGCTCCGTCTTGGCCGGGCACACCGGCGGTGGAGAGCGCCATGACGAAGCCGCTGATCACGAAGAAAATGTCCACGCCCACCGCACCCGTGCCCCAGTAGACAGACTCCCCCTGGCCGGTGATGTGGATCGAGATGGACTGCGTGATGTGCATCACGGCGACCAGCATCGCAGCGACGAAACGCAGAATCTGCAAGCCGGTGTATTGCTGCTTCATGCGAAGTGCCGGGGTCGTGTTTCGGTCGACTGGGGCGGCTCGTGCAGCACCCGGCTCGCCACCCGCCCGCGGGGTGCAACGCGGTGGCGCAGCAGGCCCATCACCATACCTGCAGCGTTGAAGCACCAGGACGTGACAGAGTAGAGCGCTCGGCTGAAGGAACGCTTGCGCACCGTCATGGCCGCCAGGGGCGCTGCCGCGATAACGATGAACGCCAGCACCGCGTCGGCCGGGGGCAAAGACCAGAAGGGCACCGTGAGCAGCACGGCCCACCAGACGAGGACCGCCGTGTAGATCCACAACTCGCGCATGCCGCGCAGCACCAACCTGAGGTGCGGCTTTCCGAGTGCCGCACGCACCAGTTCCCCCATCCCGCAGACATAGCGAGCGCGCCAGCGCCGCATCAAAAGGGTGTAGGGCGGCGAGTCATGGCCGCAGTGCGTCACCGCGTTGACCGGCAACCGCGCAAGCTTCCACCCGAGGGCACGCAGCCGGGCGCCGAGGTCGAATTCTTCATAGCTGTGCAGGTTGCGGTCCGAGAGAAATCCTGCCTCCTGGACCGCGCGCCGCCGGTAGAGGCCACCGCCGTCCAGCCGATCGACGTCGCCCGGCGACAAATGCCGCGCATTTCGCGCGGCACGTTCGCAGTACTCCAGGCTCTCATTGTTGAGTTCTACCAGACGCCCCCCAACACCGCCGACTTCCGGGTGCAGGGCGAGGAAGGTGAGCGCTTCGTCCAGGAATCCCTCCACCATCTGCATATCGCCATCCATGATGTAGATGTACTCCCCGCGCGCGTGCTGGTAGCCCAGTTGCGGGCCAATGCCGCAGCAGCGCTCGTCCGGGTGAGCCAACTGCACGACGCGGATCGGATAGCGCGAGGCCAGTTCCACGGTTCGGTCGGTGGAGTGGCTGTCGGCCAGCACCACTTCGCCGCCAACGGCTGCGACTGCGGCAAGACTGGACTCGATCGCGGCGCAGATATTTTTTTCTTCGTTGAGCGCCTTGATGACAATGGACACACGGCAGCGCTGGCCAACGTCGGGCACGGTAGTCGGAGTGGGGCTCATGGCAGTGTTCCCTGCTGGGCAAACGCGTCTGCGGTGCGCAGGCGCCAGCGTTGCCAACGCTCGGCAACCTGAGCGGGCATGAGCAGCGCCATCAGCGCAGTGATCTGCCACCTGCGCCCGCCGGCGGCGTGGCGCGCCTGCATCAGCCAACGCAGCGCATCGCGCCGCTTGCCGGCCGCGAGCAGGTCGCGGGCGATCGTGATCTCCTGCTGCGCCACGAACCAAAGCGCCGAGCGCTGGTGACGCACCGGGATGTCCCCGGCCAGCGCGCGCTGGCGCATCCGCAAGAGAAAAGGCGCCAATTCGTGGGGGCGTGCAGTTGCAGTGAGCGAACCCGACACTGCCGTGCGATAGGCCGCCAGCGGTGCATGGACCAGGGCCACGGGGGTTTCGTCGGCCAGGCGGAACCAGAGGTCGAGGTCTTCGCCATGGGACTCACCCTGCGCGAAGCACGGTTGCATGCGCCGCAGCCGTTCGGTCCGCACTGCCACGCTGCTCGTAAAAAACGGGTGGCCCTTCATCCAGCGGGTGCGCAAGTCCTCGATCAGCTCGACTTCGCAGAAGGCTTCGGGGAGATCCCAGGCCTCGATCTGTGCTCCAGCCGATTCGTCGACCTTGATGAAAGCGGTAGCCAACACGTCTGCCTCGGGGCAGGATCGGTGGGCTTTCGCCAGATGCGCAAGGTACTCGGGATGCTGCCAGTCGTCTGCGTCGAGAAAGGCAACCCAATCGCCTTCGGCGAGCGAGATGCCGTGATTGCGCGCAGCCGACACGCCGGCATTGGCCTGACGCACCACGCGCACGCGGGAGTCACGCAGAGCTTCCACCACTTCGGCGCCGCCGTCGGTGGAACCATCGTCGACAACAATCACTTCATGTGCGGGCAGGGTCTGTGCCAACGCGGAACGGAGCGTGCCCGCAATATAGAGGCCCTTGTTGTAGAGCGGAATGACGACAGAGATTTTCATGCGGCCATCCGGTATGCCGATCGATTGCGGGCAGGCGCGGCCAACTTGCGCGTGGACGCGCCAGCGGCGAGCGTGAGCACCAGCAGCAAGTGCACAAAAAGCTCGGTACCGTAGCCGAACAGCAAGAGCGGCACCTCGCTCACCGCGCGCAGCGCCAGCGAAATGAAGAGAGCCAGGCTCAGGCCGCCGGTGGTCTTGGCATAGCGTACCGACATCACCAGCAGCACGCCGGAGTAAACCACCAGAGCGAACGCGCCGACGCTGCCGGTACGGGCAAGCGTGTCCATGAACTGGTTGTGCGCACTGGTCGCGTTGGGCAGGCCGATGCTGGCGCGAAATTCCTCGTCCCACAGGCCGGGGCCGTAGCCGAACAGCTTGCTGGAGTGCCACTCTTCGAGGGCCACCGCCCAAATCTGATCGCGGCCGGTCATGGTGATCAGCTGCGCACCTTCGGCCGAATCGAAGAAACCAGAGACCTGCCCTTCCAAGTCGCCCACGAGGAACCATGTGAACAGACCCACCGCCAGCAGAATGAAGACTCCGAACAACGCTATGCCAAAGGCGCCTTCGCGCGGGTCGCCCAGACGCCGCCACAATTGCGGGCCCTTGCGCACAACGAGCATTGCAATCGAGCACAAGATAAAGGCGATCCAGGCCGTTTTGGACTGCGCGACAAAGAGTGCCGCGAGGCCCACGATCCACGCCAGCACGTTGAGCCAGCGCCGCTGATAGGGACGCGCCCACAGGCACAGCAATCCAGTCTGAGCAAACATGCCCATGGCCACGGCGTGTGGCGCCAAGCCGCCGAAACGCGGCAGGCCGGGGATGAGACCCTGGTTGTATTTCAAGTCCAGCACCATTTTCGGGTCGAGGACGAGAAACATGACGCCCAGCAGGATAAAAATGAAGATCGCGTCGCGAGCGCGGTCCACGATCCGGGCGGCGTCTTGGGCCGTGACCATCAGCGCAGCCGCCCCGATCACCAGCGAGTAGGCATACTCGTGCCCGACTTGCGGGTGCGACCCCAGCAGCGCAGGCGTCGCGACCGTGCCGACCCAGTAGGCAACGTAGGCCCAGGCCAGCACCGCTGATGGCATCGGCTTGCGATGGACGAAGTGGTCGACGATGCGCTCGATGGATGCCAACAGCAGGAACAACGACACGAGGCGCTGAGCCCACGGCACCAGCGGGTTACTCATCGCGCTGCCGATGCCGGTGGCGAGTTCGGCGAATATCTCCGACAAGTCGCGGCCCGACAGGTAAGAGGTGAGCGCGACCAGCCCGAGCATCACCGGCAGCACCCAGTGGAAGTAGCCTTGGCGGGAAGTGTTCAGGGGGCGAATCATCGGGTGGGTCCGGGGGGTTCGGCAACGACGGGTGCGCCCGCCACCGCCAGCGTCGGCGCGAAGCGCGGGAGCAGCCGGGCGAGGGCGCTTTGCGCTTCGGCACCGAGAACATCGGGCCGCGCCGCAACCATGAAGACGATGGCCAGCAACGCGAAGGACCCGCCGGCAAAGAGGCCGGCTCCGGGGAAAGCGAGGCCGGCGGCGGCGTGCTGGCCCGCGAGCACAGCCGCAGCGCAGACGACCGACAGGCCGGCGCCTCGCAGCGCGTACGGCAGAACGACCGACCAGCGCAGTTGGAGGGCCTTGAGCGCAGCGGCGATGATCACTGCTGCGCGAACGAAGATGACGACGGCGGAGACCAAAGCGACCCCGCGCACACCCGAGGGCGCGATCAACCACCACGCCGGGGCGGCCAGTGCGAGCACAGGCAGCTGCAGCCAGAACTCATAGTGCTTGCGGCCCGTGTTCCACAAGACCGGTGTCGACAGTCCCCACGAAGCCCAGGCCGGCAGACACAAGAAAAGCACTGCCAGAACCCAGGCCGACTCCATCCATGCCGAGCCGTAAAGCAGACTCACCAAATCCGCTGACAGCAGCGCCATCACGACTGCAGCCGGCGTGGCGAGCACCAGCACGCACGCAAGGCCGAGGAGCCAGCCCTGTGCGAGCCGGTGCGGTTCGTTTTGCACCTTCGCGCCGGCAGCCAGGAACGCCGGCTGCAAGGCGCCCAGCAGAAGCACGTTAGGGATCGAGGCCAGGTTGTAGGCGACGGTGTAGAGGCCCACCGCTTGCGCGTTCAGCACGCGGCCGATGATCACGCGATCCAGATTCGACAGCATCCAGTTGACGACGTTGGTGAGGAACACGGCCCGGCCGGTGGTCAATGCCTCGCCACCGCCGGCATGCCTGAAGAGAGGCCGCAGCGAATGCGGCTTGGCCGCATAGGTCAGCACCAAGGCCACAGCGGCCTGCACCACGCATGCCGCAGCCAGCGCATAAGCGCCGAAGCCGTGCAACGCCATGGGGATGCCAACAGCGAGATAGCCGGCTGCGTAGCTCGCCAGCTGCACCAGCCCCAGCACCCGGAAATTCAAGTCACGCTGCAGCAGGTACGTCGCGGGTGCCGCCGCTGCCATGAGCAGACTGGCCAGCGACAGGACCTGCACCATGCCCTCGATGCGCGGGTCGCCGAAGAAGCCGGCGAGTGCCGGCGCGGCGGCATACATCGCGGCGGCGGAAAACAGACCCGCCAGCATTTGCCAGGTAAAGGAAAAGCGGATGTCGTCGCGCGACACCGTGGGCAACAGCATCAGGCTATAGCTGAAACTGGCACCCGACAGGAAGCCCACAAACGTGAGCACCGCCATGCCAATGCCATACACACCAAAGTTGCCCGGACCCAGCATGCGCGCGAGCGCTACCTGGGCCGCGAGCTGCAGCGCGAAGCGCGCGACGGTCGTGAGCGCGCTCCACTTGAGCGCTCGTTCCGCCAAGGTCGCAAGAGCGCCTGGCGTCATTGCCTGGGTGCGCCGTAGCGCCGCAGCGCGATGCCCGACATCAGGGCCAGCGCCGCCAGAAGCATCGCCGTGCCGCCCCGCTGCGGATGCTCCGGCGACTGTGCCGAAGCTTCGCGGGCGATGGGAGCAGGCATTTCACGGGTGCCGGCGGCCGCTGTCTTGATCAATTCGCCGCCGGGTTGTGGCGCGGCTTTGGCCGCTGCCTTGGGTGCAATCACCGCAGTCTGCTTGGCGAGGTTCGCAGCCGCTCGCCCTTCGTCTGCCGCGGAAATCGCGACACATTGGGCAGCAGCGGATTGCGCAAAAATGCAGAGAACGACCGCGGTCAGTGAACTGTGCATCTGGCTCTCCTCGCAGGTTAGGTTGAAACGATTTTGCGTCACGCGAGAGGAGCGAAACGAGCGCATGGCTCTTTGGGGCTACCCTCTTGAAACGTCTTGCGCAGACCATCGGAAAGTGCATCTCTGCTCCGACGAATGCTGCGGTGTAGTGATCCTAGGAAGACTCAGCCGCTGCCTTTGTAGGACTCGGGCGACAGTTCCGGTCACTCTCTGACGACAGTACAAAGCGCGCGTTTTTGCGCGGCTGCGCCACCTCAGGAAGCAGGGCCTTGATGGGCTGGTTTACGTGGCGTTGACGTAGTCGGCGCCGACGGGGGATCGGCTTGTGGTCGACCCAGCCACTTGCGCGTCCAGTCACGCCCGGGCGTCTCCACCCAGCGGTAGGTGAAAGCGCTGAAGGCGAGTGTGACCCCGAGTACCACGCCGTAGAGCAGCGTCCCCTCGACATTGTCGCGACCGTAGGCCATCACGTATTGACCATTGGGCAGCGCCATCGGCGCCCATAGGTCCTTGTGAAGGATGCGTTTGACGACGACCGGCAAGAGCAGAACGAAGAAGTAGTGCGTGAGGTAAATCGAGTACGAGAGCGTACCGAGCCACTTGAGCAGCGGGAATCGGAACAGCCGGCTGACAAGGCCCCCTTCGATTGCGAAGATCAGCACTGCCACCGCGAACACGAAAGGCGCCAGGAATGACATCGCGCTGGTGCCTGCCGCCGACACATAGGCGATGACGACCGCAACGATCGCGCACTCGAGCACAGTCATGAATCCAAGGCTCACGGCCGGCATGCTGCGAGGTCGCAGATGGTGAATGCGGTAGCAGGCAATGCCGAGCGCAAACCCGAACAGGCACCGGATGAAGCCGTAGTCGTACGTGGTGTCCATGCCGTTCGTGGACAGGTACAGCAGCAAGATCGGAGCCGCGATCGCCGCAAGCACGAGCATCCAGTTGCGTATGCCGAGCCAGGCCGACAGAAGCGCAAAAACCACGTACGTCCAGAGCTCGGTGCTGATGGACCAGCTGGGGCCATTCCAGGTGAGGGTGTCGTGCACGTTCAGGCTCTGCAGCAGCAGCGCGTTGGTGAGGATGGCCAGCGGCTGGTTGGTGCCCGTGAACGCTCCCTCGGAATCGCCCACCATGAACTTGAGTGCCTCGTACGCGACGAAGCACAGCAGCATAAAAAGGTGCAACGGGTACACGCGCCCGAGCCGCAGGAGCAGGAAGCGCTTGACGCCTGGCCAGGAGGAGAGGCGGGTCGAGTACGTGAATGCGATGACGAAACCGCTCAACACGAAGAAGAAATCGACGAACAGGTAGCTGTTGCGAACGAGAGATGTGGAATAGATCGGGCTGTGCCCATGAAAGTGGAACAGCACGACCAGGCAGGCGCAGATGCCGCGCCATCCATCGAGAGCTTCAAAGCGTGTGGTGTTGCTGGCAGCCTGCGGCATCGTGACGGAAGTTTCGGTTGGAGCCTTGGATTCTTCCAGAGTTCAGACTGGGCCGGAGCGCGCCTTCGACTGCTGTCTTTGTTGTCCTACACGTATGGCATTCCGCGTTCCCTAGCATCTCTTCATGACAAGTGCACTGCGCCCATTTCGAATTGGCGGAAGCCGATGATGCGATATAGCCGCACCGAAAACGCCCGGGTGCAAGCCTTGCAACAGGAAGTCGCGCGCGCCGAAGCCGACTACCAGCGCCTGCGCGCCGCCTACCTTGAAATCGCGCGCAACGAACCGGGCCACGAAGTCGCTCTAGCGATGATCGGCGCCGACATGGATCGCTCGCATGCACATCTGCAGGCGCTCATCGGCCTGCCGCGCCTGCCGTTCACCCACGAGCCCAGCACCGTGGTGCGGCGCGAAGCGCAACGGCTCAGCCACGAAAATACCTGATCATCAGCCGGGTCTGACAGCGACTTGGCGCGCGCGCTGAGAGCTGCGCAGCTCAAGCCCTGCCACCATCAGGTCAAAGGAGCTTCGCATGATCTCGTACGACCTCGACCCCAGCTTGCACTCGACCCAGCCGCAGGAGCTCGCGCTTGACGACGGCTTTTCGCCGCCGCCGCATGCGGATGTGGGCACGCGCTCCGCGGCACCAATGTCTGAGACGCCGGACGATCCCGCGCTGTGGGCCAAGAGCGAGTTCTGATGGCTACCCACCCCGTCGAAAACGAGCCGTCGCCGGCCGACGGAGAGCTCGGCCAGCCCAACCCCACGCGCTTGCCGATCGAGCCCGAGTTTGCTCCGCAGTTGCCCCCGGCCGAGCCCGAAGACCCGGGTGTGAAACACCCGACGCTTTGAAAAGGCGCGCAGATGAATCATGCGTGCGTCAGCGCTCCTGCACCAGGACCCGTAGCGCCGCCGGCGGAACAGCCGAAGCCCGTGAATCCGGAACCGCGGCAGGATCCGGTCGACCCGGAAAAGCGAGGCGTGCCCGCGCCGGTACCGCGGAAGATTGAGCATCCGAAGCAGTAGTCTTTAGGGCCCGACAACGCTTTCTGGCGGTCAGGTTGCCGCGAGGCGCGTCGCGTCTTCCAGGTCGGCGTGCTCGAAGGCTGGCGCGAAGTCGTCCAGTTCGTGGGCGGCTAAACCGATCCGAGGACTCGCGGCCAGCGCCCTCCAGTCCCTGACAGCGTTGGCCACTTGGCCCAGCACCTCTTTGGCTTGCGCGGGCTTCAACTGGAAGCGATGCGCTTGCGCCAGAAGCTGCTGCACCGAGTCGATGGGCCCGGTGTCTTCACTGAGCCAGGTCTTGGACTCGCGGTCCTTGTCCGGGAACGGGTTCAAGTCGAACGCCGGGGACAACCGCCAGCGGTTCTTGTCCACGTAGATGAACCCGAGGTTTTGCAGGTGGTCATCGACGTTGGTGATGAGGAGGTTAAACACCAGGCGCCGCCACAATTGTTGCGCGTCGTCATTGAACTTGGCGCACACGCTTCGCATCTGGTCGATGATTTCGGTATAGGCGTACTCCTCGTTGCGGCTTGACTGCAGCAGGGTGGCTGCCGACATGTACGGGATTCGGGCTTCGCCGACGCGGTCGAACCGTCGCACGATCGCGACCGGGCTCCCCTGGACCATTTCAATGCGCGCCTGCGCGGCTTCGATGCCGGCGAGCTGCGCCAACTGCAACGCAAGAACCTCTCCGCGGGTGACGCTGCGTTCGTCCTTGACGCTCGGGAACTTGCCTAAAGCGAGCGTTCCGTCGTTCTCCAACACCGTGCACTTGGGGCGCATGCCGCCCAGCGACGTGCCCTTTCCTTGCAAGTACTTGAGGTCGGCAGCGGTTTCCTGGCTCATCTCCACGCGCCGCGAAGCGCCGAGAACACCCTCCAACTCAAGCAAAGGAGGCGTTGTGTGCTTTCCGTTTCCGCCTGCGCGCAGGTAGATTCCCTTTTCGTCGCGAAGCCGGAGCGCACCGATGCGGCTGAAGTCGTCGACCGCGCACAGGTAGTCGAGTTCGGTGAGTTCCTTTAGTGAAGCGTCTTCTTTGCGGCGTCTGGCGTGCGCGCGCGTGGTGACCCGGCGTCCCCAAGCATCGGGCTCGGTGTCCGCGAGCGCCAGGAAGAAGCTGGAGTCGTCGGACGAAGGTGGCTTCCTCGTCTGGTAGTCGAGCGTGGGCTCCAGGTCCGCGGAAAGATTGAAAGTGTGCGGGTTCCTCAGCCAGCTTTCTTCATAGGCGAACTGCGAAAACTGGCGCGGGCCGTTTTTGACGAAAACGAGTTTGCCGACGGGGAGTTCAACTTTGCCCACGCAGACTTCGAGCTGGACGTTTGCCTGACTGGGCTTTGCGTACTTCTCTCTTGCCTTGGGGTCCACGATAGTTGACTCAAGCGGCTCAGAAAGTACGGGACTCGGTCTTGCGGGAGCTTCGAATCCGCTGCGGAAGTTTCTCGTCCATCAACGCCAGGCCGACCGAATCCTGCGGCGTGTCGAGCAGATTCTCCAGCTTGTGGAGTTCCCCGAACACGTGCATGGCCCGCGCGAAATGTTGCAAGGCGGTGCCGGCGTGTCCCTCTTCCATCCTGCGCACCGTGCTGACGGAGGCGCCGATGCGCGTCGCCAACTCCACTTGCGAGAGATGACGCCGCCGACGAGCCAGCGACACGTTCTGCCCCAGGCGGCGAAGCGCCCGGTCAACGGGAAGAGGTGTCGATTCCATACTACTAGTGCTAATTTGAATGGTTAGACGGCAAAGTATATCAAATAAGGAAGATAAATACGAAATTCCCTGCGACCTTGAGTTGCTCGCGGCGAGTGAGAAATCAACTCAGCAAAGCGCCTTGAGCCCGCGGCTCCTTTTTTAGCCTTTAGGCCCCACTACCCGCAGTCTCCTCCACATTGAGGATGTAAAAAGAAAACTTCCCGCTACTATGCCTGTGGTTGAGCTAGCCTGGAAAGGTTGTAAATCATGGGGTCGGAAGCACAAGCGGTCGACGCGACCGCTGAGCAGTATGTTGCTATCGAAGTGGCCCCACCAAGTGCGGCTCCACCGGGCCCAGGGCCGTTGCACGCGCTTTGCGCCATTGCCCGCTTCCATCAAATTGCGGCTGATCCGGCAACGCTCGCGCACCAACTGGGCTTGCAGCCAAGCGAACCTGTGGGGATCCAGGACCTGCTACGCGCGGCCAACCACCTGGGCCTCAAAGCCAAGCTTTCCAGTACGACCGCAGTGCGGCTGCCTCTGACGCCATTGCCGGCGTTGGCATTCATGTCGATTGACGGCGTG
>JBKJTX010000058.1:0-3401 GCA_046590315.1 Ramlibacter sp.
CCCGCGGCTCAGGTGATCCAGAGTTGCTGCCCGTGCGGGTCCAGCGCCATCAAGGAGCGCAGGTTGCCGCCACGCACTCGCTCGACCAACGCGTCGAGTGCGCCATCGACCAGAGCCGAAGAGGGAGGGCGGCCGTCCACACCCGATAACGCAGCGACAAACACAACCTGCCACGGCGGACACGCGTCCCGAGATTCGCTCACCAGGGCCGAAAATGTCGTGAGTTCGTCCAAGCCCCTGTCCACGCAAGCCAAGGGCTCGAGAGTGCCGCCGCGCCCCGCATCGAAATTGTCGCGTTCGGCGGCAGTGGCCTCCGCTGGAAGCCCGGCGGAAGCGAAAAGGAACAGCATGCGCTGTGGGTCAGCCTGTACTGAGGCTGCCTGGAGCAGTTGTTCGAAGGGGGTCGGATTCGTCATGCGGCAAGCATGGTGCATCATCGGCGCGCGGGTTTGACGCAGATCATGTGCCAGCGAATCTTTGTCCCGCTGCCGTCCACAGTCGAGTATGGGAGAGCGGCAAAGTTGCCCACCTATACTTGCGCGCAGTCCTCAAAATGTTGACTTTGACCGCGCTGCCCGATCAAGCTGCGCCGCGAGGGCTACGGTGAAACGGCAATCTCTGAACCGTAAACCCGCCCGCGCCGGCGGTCAGTTCGTCGGCGCAAGCGCCCCGAGGTAATTGCGGACTTCAGGCTGCGCTACGAGTTCATCGTAGCTGCGGGCCTCGCTGACGGCCCCCTTGTGCACGAAAACGAAGCGCTCGCACATCTCCTGCATGATCTCCAGGTGGAACGGCTCGTTCGGGTGGACGCACAAGAAGACCAGGCACCCATCGGCCCGCAGCTTGCGGAAAAAATCCAGCATGAAGCCGATGTAGCCGTCCTGCGTGTTGAACTGGGGTTCGTCGAACAGGTGTACGAGCGGGTAATCGCTCCCTGCGCTCTCCAGCATGAAATCCGGTTTGCTGCTTTGAAAATGACGCACCTGGTACGACTGGTGGTAGTGGATTGCCAGACGGTCGCGCTCCCGAGTGCGCACGTTGTGAATGTCTTGGCCCGCCACCAGCACCCTGCCCGTGGTGGGGACGTTGCTGCCGGTGATGAGCTCGAATAATGTCGTCTTGCCGGACCCGTTGGGGCCCATGACGCCGACAACTGCGGGGCCTTCGATCTCCAGATCCGCGGCGAGCGAAAAGGTGACTCGCTTGTTCACCAAGCCCCGCGTGTATTGCTTGGTCAATCCCTCGACCTTCAGCAGCGATTGCACCATCAAACCCCCAAAAGCTGGCGCCGAAGCGCCGGGTTCTCTCGAACTTCCTTGGCCGGTCCGACATGGACGATGCGGCCCAAGTGCATCACGTGGACGGTATCAGCCACCTGTAGGGCGCTGTGCACGTTCTGCTCCACCAGAAGGACGCCGATGCCCTCTTTCTTTAGACGAAGGATCGTCTTCATCACATCCTGCACCACCTTGGGCGCGAGGCCTTGACTCGGCTCGTCGAACAAGACCATCCCGGGCGAGCCGAGCAATGCGCGAGAGATGGCCACCATCTGCATCTCACCTCCGGAAAGGTTCTCGCACTCCCGGTGCATCAGGTATTCCAATGCGCTGAAGATCTCGAAGCACTCTTTCTCATGCCAGGAACGGAAACGCGTCTTCTTGCGCGCGATTTCCAGGTTGCGCGCAACGGTCAGTGTGGGGAACACCCGCCGGTCATCAGGGACCCACCCAATGCCGCTGCGCGCGATTTCGTGGGTGCGCGCAGCCGTGATCTCATTGCCGTCGAAACGGATGGTGCCCTTGCGCGCCGGGGTCAAGCCGAGAATGGACCGCAGTGTCGTTGTCTTGCCGGCTCCGTTGGGGCCGAGCAGCGCCACTACTTCGCCGGCGCCCACCGAGAGGCTCACGCCGAACAATGCCTGGTTCTCACCGTAGAACGTATCCACGCCTTCGAGGCTCAGCATTTGAGGGACGGCTTGCAGCACAGCGTTCATCCGAGCATCCCCAGGTTGGATCGGCGCACCCAGTCGTTCTCGCGCAGCTGCGCCGGCGTGCCCTGCTTGATCACTTGCCCCCAATGGATGACCGCGATGCGGTCTGCCAAGCGGAAAAGAAAGGACATGTCGTGCTCGATGATGACGATCGTCAACTGCCGCTTGAGCGTCTCCACGAGGTCGGCAAGCCGCGCGGTTCCTTCGGCACCCAGGCCAGCGGTGGGTTCGTCGAGGAACAGCATGCGGGGCTCTGCCGCCAGTGCGACACCAATTTCGAGGGCGCGGCGCTCTCCGTACGACAAACTCCCGGCCCGCACGCGCTCCTTGCCACGCAATCCGACGCGCTCGAGCGTCTTGACCGCGCGATCCTGCGCACCCGAGTCGGACGCCAGGTCATGCCAGAAATTGAAGCCGCGGCGGCGCACCTCCGGCATCGCCACCAGGACGTTGTCCAGCGCTGAATACTCGTTGAACAGGTTCATGATCTGAAACGATCGCGAGATACCCCTGCGGGCAATCTCGGCGGGTGACTTGCCCGTGATGTCTTCTCCAGCGAAAGTCACGGTGCCGCGGTCAGGCTTGAACCGCCCCGTCAGCACGTTGAAGCAAGTTGTCTTGCCGGCGCCATTCGGGCCCATGATTCCTGCAATTTCCCCCTCGCTCACCGACAGTGTGATGTCTTCCAGCACGACCTGCTGACCAAATCGCTTGGCCAGTTGCTTGGCTTCGAAAAGACTCATGGTCAGGTCTTCCCATCCACTGGCACTGCGTGTGTGGCCGATGCACCGGAAACGCCCTTTCCGCGCATCCTGAGCGCCTGGTAGATGCCAGCGACGCCTTCAGGTTTGAAGATCACCAGCATCATGAAGGCGAGGCCGTACCACAACAGCCAGGTCTCCGTGTAGGCCCCGAGCAGATCTCGCGCGAGTATGAAAAATGCTGCGCCGATGAGGGGACCCCAGAAACTCACCAGGCCACCGCCGATCAGCACCATCATCACGACGAATCCGGAGTTCTGCAGACTCATCACGTCCGGATAGGCAGAGTTCTGCGCCATCGCGAACATCCCGCCGGCAAGGCCAGCGATTGCCGCAGACAGGACGAATGCAAGCCATTTGTAGAGCCATACGTTGTAGCCAATGAACGTGGCGCGCGTTTCGTTTTGCCGAATTGCGGCGAGTACCCGGCCCAGCGGGGAATGAACCAGGCGCCACAGCGCCAGCAACGTCACCGTGAACAGGGCCAGGCAGAAATAGAACAGCGCATCGTTACTTTCCAGTGAGATGCGCCAGAAGCCCAGTTCTACTGGCAAGCGCTTGATGTTCAGCAGCCCGTCCTCGCCACCCGTCAGACTGTGCGCCTTGGTCGAGACAAACCAGAACACCTGGCCGAAGGCGATGGTGAGCAG
>JBKJTX010000059.1:0-2674 GCA_046590315.1 Ramlibacter sp.
CTTAGCAGCCCTGCCACACCGGCGCCCGCTTTTCGGCAAACGCCCGCGGACCCTCTTGCGCATCGGCGCTGAGATACACCGGCTCAAAGAGATGCTGGGCTGCATCCAGCGCGGCGGAGCGGCCCATCTCGGCCGAAAGATAGACCAGTGCGCGTGCGGCTTTCACGGTCAGTGGGGCGTTCGAGGCAATCACGCGCGCCATCTGCAGCGTGCGCTCGCGCAGCTGGTCCAAAGGCACCACGTCGTTGACGTAACCGAGTTCGTACGCGCGTTTCGCTGTCATGGGTTGACCCGTGAGCAACAGCTCCATGACCACGCGCTGCGGGAGCATGTTGATCAGCGGTGCGGCCCAGGGCATGCCACGGCCGACCTTGGCCTCGGTAATGCCAAACAGCGCATGCTCCGAGGCAATGCACAGGTCGCACATCTGCGCGAACAGCCAGCCGCCCGCGTAGGCCACGCCATTGACAGCCGCGATGACGGGCTTGCTCACATGTTCTGCATCGCCGAGCACGGGCAGCAGGCCGCGTGGGGGCACGCCCAGCTGCATGGCGGCAAGCTCCTTCAAGTCCATGCCCGCGCAAAACGCCTTGTCGCCGCTGCCAGTCAGCACGCCGACACGGATCGCTGCATCGTTTTCCAGTTCACGCCAGGCTTTGCGAAGACCGTCGATCACGCCGCGATTGATCGCATTGCGCTGGTCGGGCCGGTCGATGGTGATCCAGGCGATGCAGCCCTCGATCACGTCATAGCGGATTTCGTTGGTCAGATTCATGCGCCCACCTCCGCTTCGCAAGCCTGTGCCGCCCGGCTGGTCAGCAGGGCATCAATCTCCTGGGCAGACAAGCCGGCCTGCGCCAGAACCTCGCGCGTGTGCTCGCCCTGCCGGGGCGCGGGGCGAGCGGGGTCGGGCACGCTGTGCGTCCAGGACATGGGCGCGCGCATATTGCGGATCACGCCTTCGGTGGGATGCTCCGTTTGCGAGAAAAATCCCACCGCCCGCAGGTGCGGGTCCTGAAGAATGCTCTGCAGGTCGTGCAGGGGCATGAAGGGCACGTCCGCCTTCTGCAGCAGCTCCATCCATTGCGCTGTCGTTCGCTCCTCGAAAATCTGCGCCAGCACGCTATAGACATGATCGATGTTGCGCAAGCGGTTGGCGAACGATGCGAAGCGCTCGTCTTGCGTCGCCAGATTCTCGCGACCGATCACGCGCAGAAATTCGGTCCACTGCTTGTCGTTGTAGACGAGCGCGCAGATGTAGCCATCGCTGGTGCGCAAGGGACGGCGCTCCGGCGACAGATGGCGTGCATAGCCACCGCCATCCAGCGGCGGCTCGAAGGTGAGGCCGCCCAAGTGGTCGCCCAGCACGAAGCCGACCATGGTCTCAAACATCGGGACATCGAGCCGGTCGCCGCGCCCCGTGCGCGCTCGCGCGAGCAGGGAAGCCAGGATGCCCGATACGGCGGTGAGACCGACGATGCGATCAGCCATCGCCGTCGGCACATAACGCGGAATGCCACCGCTCCCCTCTGCGATCAGATGTGACAGCGTGCAGGCGCCCTGAATCAGGTCGTCGTACGCCGGCCGCGCGGCATAGGGGCCATCCTGGCCAAAGCCGAAGAGGCCGGCGTAGATGATTCGGGGATTGATGCCGGCCACCGCTTCGTAGCCCAGGCCCAGCCGTTCCATTGCTTGCGGCCGCACGTTGTACATCAACACATCGGCATCGGCCAGCAAACGATGCAGCACTTCCATCGCCGCGGGCTGTTTCAGATCAAGCACCACACTGCGCTTATTGCGGTTGGCATTGAGAAACACGGGGCCCATGCCCTCATGACGCGCCGGTCCTATTTGCCGCACCAGATCGCCCTGCGGCGCCTCCACCTTGATGACATCCGCACCCATGTCACCCAGGCTCTGGGACGCAAACGGGCCCATGAGAATGGATGTCATGTCGATCACCTTGACACCGGTCAGCGGGCCCATTCGTTGCCCTTCCAATTCGCTTTTTGTCCATGCATGGGAACAAATCATACCTGCTTGTGAACAATATGGAATAAGATTTGACCTCTGCGCCCATCTGAAAAGTCCGAACCCGCTACAAACGCCGTGAACGTCAAACAAGCCGCCAATGTGTTGGACCTCCTTGCTTTCTTCGCGAAACAGCAGCGTCCGGCCACGCTGGCGGAAATCGCAAAGCACTTCGACTGGCCCCGCTCCAGCACCTTCAACCTGCTGGGCACGCTCGCGCAGCGCGGTTTCCTGTATGAGCCACGCGCGCGGGGCGGCTACTACCCGGCCCCAGTCTGGGCAGCCCTAGTCGAGCAGATCGAGCGAGCGCAGCCGATTCCGGAGGCGGTGCATGCGGTGCTGAAGTCGCTCTCGGCCGAAACCGGCGAAACGGTGGTGCTGGCGGCGATCAGCGGTTCCAGCGCGCTGTTTGTCGCGGCGGTCGAGCCGCAGCAGGCGGTGCGTTACGCAGCCGCGCCAGGAAAGATGATTCCCCTGCACGTGACTGCCACTGGGCGAGCGCTGCTGTCGCAGATGTCACCGGCCGACCGGGACGCGATTCTGCGCAAGGCCCGGTTCGAGCAATACACACCCACCACGCTGATGAGTGCGGCGGCAGTGGAAAGCGAAATCCGCAAGTCCGTCAATCGCGGCTGGTTCGAGG
>JBKJTX010000249.1:0-23355 GCA_046590315.1 Ramlibacter sp.
CTGGCGTCAAAAAAGAAGCGACCTCGCGCGGCAGCACGGGGTTGGGGTCCCGGCGTCGGGTCCCTGTTTCTATCGGGAGGGGGTCGGGGCGCTCGCGTCGATCAGGATGAACGCTACCTTCACGGGCTTGCCCGAGCGGTTCGCCCAGGCGTGGGCGGTGCCGCGCTGGATCAGCACGTCGCCCTGGCGCATCACGGTTTCACCTTCGTCCATGATGGCGACGATCTCTCCTTCCAGCACGATGGCGTAGTCCACCGTGTCGGTGGTGTGCATGCCGGGATGTTCGCCCGGCTTGACTTCGCGGTGTGCGTCCGGATACATCGCCGCGAATGTTTTGTCCATCAGGCGGCGCAGCTCCGCCGGGTCCGCAGGCTCGGGCGGCCACTCGATGATGCGCAGCACCGTACCGCCTTTGGGCGGTAACACGCCCTCGTGCTCGCCGATGCTGTCGGGCGCATGCACGGTGCTGCTTTCCGTGGTGCGCCAGAGGTTGGTCACGCGATAGCCGGGGCGGTCCGCTACGGTTTTCTGCGCGGGGGACGCGCCGTCCTGCTCAATGAAGGAGCGACCCTCGCTGTTGTGGCCGGTGACGATGCGGCGGACAGGTGGCATGGCGTGCATCAGTTTTTCTCCAGCTTAAGATCGGGCACCAGGGTGGCATGCGTTTTATAGGTGGCCGCAATGCGCGCCTTGAATTGCGCGGCGCTGAGAAATTGCGGCACCTGCAACAGGCCCTTTGCACTCTCGGTAAAGGCCGCCGACTGGGTCACCTTGCGGCAGAGGGCTTCGAGTTGCGTCACCACCGTCTTGGGTGTCCCAGCCGGCACGTACAGGCCATTCAAGCCCGGGCTGATGACCGGGTAGCCGAGTTCGGCGATGGACGGCGCATCGGGAATTGCCGGATGGCGTTTGTCGGCCAGCACCGCCAGCACCCGCAGTTTCTTGCCGCCAATGGAGGAGATCGCCGGCACGCTGAAGTCGAGCGTGCCGCCCATGAGGTCGGTCATCATGGGTCCGTCGCCGCGGTACGCGATGCCATTGAACTTGAGCTTGGTGCTGCGCTCGATGGCCGCCATGGACAGATGCGGCACGCTGGCGGGCCCGGCGTGGCCGTAAGACACGCCGCCTGGGTTGGCCTGTGCGCGGGCCAGCAGTTCCGTCATCGAGCGGATGGGTGAGTCTTCGCGCACGGCAATTGCGAACACGTTCTCAAAGACTTGGCAGACCGGCTCGATCTCACTGGCCTTGAACGGCAGTTTGGTATTGAGAAAAGGAGAGTTGGTCAGAGGAGAAGCCGGCGAAAACATGATGGTTTTGCCGTCCGGATTGGCGCGGGCCAAGGCGGTGAACCCAACCACGCCGCCCGCGCCTCGCGGTTGTTGACCACCCATTGCTGGGCGGTGTCGCGTGCAGCTTCGCGGGCGAAGGCGCGCGCCATGGCATCCACACCGCCGCCCGCCGAATACGGCAGGATGATCTCGACAGGATGGGCCGGGTAGGCTTGCGAGGTCTGGGCGCAGATGTTGCCTGCCAGCAGGGCTGTCAGCGCCGCAGTCATGAGCGCAGATAAAGGTGTGTTCATGTTCAGTTCTTCGGACGCCCATGGGGGGAGGGATTTCGATGGTACCGCTGCCCGGCGGCGCGCGGCGACCAAACAAAGAAGGGGCCCCGAACCATTAAGGTGCGGGGCCCCTTCTTACGGGCGTGTGAAATGGAGCGCTTCGACGCGCTTCACCTCACCGACTCTTAGATAAGAATGTTGTCCTTGAACGCGACCACGGCGTCGGCTTCCGTGGTGAATGGCACACCGACCAAGGTCACCAGCGTACCGAAAGAGCCGCCTGCAGCGTCCCCGTTGCTGTCGTAGCTGATCACGGTTGTTTCGCTATCTCCGCTAAAACTGATGTGCCCGCTGGCCACCAGCTTCTGCAGCGTGGCGCGTCCGCCCACGCCGGTGAAGTCGCGAATCAGCCCGAAAATGAGCGTGTCGCCCTCGCCAGCGCCTCTGGGGCTCATGGTGCTGAAATCGGAAATGGTGTCAGCGCCGAGCAGGGCGTCTGAAAGGCTGGAATAGACAAAGGTGTCGTGCCCGCCGCCGCCGATGAGCGAATCGGTGCCGCCGCCAGCGGTGATCCTGTCGTTACCCGCGCCTGCGTTGATGCTGTCGTCACCGCCGCCACCGTCGATGCTGTCAATGCCGCCGCCCGTGGTCACGATGTCGTCGCCACCGCCCGCAGTGACGACGTCCGCACCGGCGCCGGTGGTGATGGTGTCGTTGCCGGCCCCGGTGACCACGCTGTTCTGGCCATCGCCCGCATCGACAGTGTTGTTGCCATCGCCGGCCTCGATCACGTCCGTGCCGCTGCCAGTAGTGACGGTGTCGTTTCCAGTGCCGCTCGTGACTCTGTTCTGGCCGTCGCCGCCGTTAACGGTGTTGTTGCCGTCGCCGACTGCGATCACGTCTGTGCCGGCGCCGGTGGTCACGGTGTCGTTGCCGCCAGCAGTCGTGACGACGTCATTGCCGCCGTTGCCGTTGATAGTGAAGTCTGCCAGAAAGTTGGCAGTGATCGCGTCATCGGTGCCGGCAGTGGGTGAAGTGAACGTGGTCGTGTCGAATGGCAAGGTGCCATATTGATAGGAAGCCATGGAGTTTGTTTCCGGTTCCCGGCTGCCTGCTGAAGGGCGGCGCTTACCGGTGGATGCGGGACTTGTTGCGAGCGGCACATTTGCCGTACGACTTCAGGTGCCCTAAGGTACGGGCGCCATGTGTTTCCGAACGTAGGTGAATCGTCTCCATTCGTGTAAGGGAAGAGCTTTCATTTGTGACGGGTGGTTGGATTCCAAACAGCTCTTCAATGCCGGCGGTGGTACATTTGCCGCGCACATTTGAATCACATCTTCTTGGCCACCAAATGACCAGCCCATCGCGTGCCGCTGTTAGTGCTTGGAGGGAGGCGGACGCCAGAGCCAGAGAGGCAGAAATTGCCCTGACGGCAGCGCGCTACGAGTTTCTGAATGGCACGGGCCCCGAACCGTCGCCAGAGTTCCAGGCAGAGGCCCGCTTGCTCCGCCGGCTGGCTGACGACCAGTTGACAGCTGCGATCGCTAGCCTCGGGAGGGCAACAAACCCGCCCTAGGGGCACACCCATACAAGAGCCTTGTCAAAGGCCGTCTCGCAATGCCTCGCTCGAACGAGAAGTTTCCATGGGAACGGCAATGCGCTACCAACACATCGTGCGCGGGGCTTAAAGCCGGAACCGGCGTATTGTTAAACGACCTCATCCGACCGCAATGCGCAGGGATGAGCGCCGCGCCCGTCTTCGACTTGGATCGTGGCGTGACCGATCTGAAAGTGCTTCTGCAGCTCCTCGCCGATGTGGTGCAGAAAATCGTCGTCTGCCCCGGCGTCCGTACGCACCAAATGCACCGTCAGCGCCGTCTCGGTCGTGCTCATGCCCCAGATGTGCAGATCGTGTACCTCGCTCACGCCAGGCAGCCCCCGCAGGAAGGCAGTCACGTTCTGCGGATCGATCCCCGGCGGCACTGCGTCGAGCGACAGATTGACCGAATCGCGCAGCAGGCCCCAGGTGGCGACCACGATGACGGCGCTGATCATGAGACTGATCGCAGGGTCCAGCCAGAGCCAACCGGTCCAAAGAATCAAGCCGCCCGCGATCACCACGCCGAGCGACACCATCGCATCGGACGCCATGTGCCAGAACGCACCCTTGATGTTCAGGTCGTCCTTGCGGCCCGACATGAAAAGAAGAGCGGTCACGCCGTTGACGGCAACGCCGATCGCCGCCACCACCAGGATGACGAGGCCGCCCGCGGGCTCGGGTTCTGCAAAGCGACGCACAGCTTCCCAGGCAATCCCGCCGGTCACGATCATGAGAACAATAGCGTTCGACAGCGCAGACAGAATTGACGACCGGCGCAGGCCGTACGTGTAGCGCCCAGAGGGGCGGCGCTTGCTGAGGCCGGCCGCGAGCCAGGCGGCGGCAAGGCCCAGAACGTCGCCGAGGTTGTGGGCAGCGTCGGCGAGCAGCGCGAGCGAATGTGCGGTGACGCCGTAGTAGGCCTCACCGAGCACATAGGCCAGATTGAGCGTGATGCCGATGGCGAACGCCTTGCCGAAATTGGCCGGCGCGTGTTGATGCCCTCCGATTCCGTGCGCATGGCCTGCGTGTGAAGGGTCCTCGTGCCCGCCATGTTCCTTCGTGCCGGGATGGTCGTGGGGGTGTGCTGACATCGGGGGCGTTAGTTGGGTAGCTTGGATTCAGGCGCTGGTCGCTTTTGGGGAGGGGCGCATCGCGAGCCCCGCAAGGGCCACCACGCAGAAGCCGGCGCCCGCATAAAACGTGACAGAGGCCCCAAGCCGGTCCCACAACAGCCCGGCGACCACACTGGCTACCAGCATGGCCACGCCACTGACGAGATTGAAGATGCCGTAGGCGGTGCCGCGCAAGTCTGCCGGGGCGGTGTCCGCCACCATCGTGGCCAACAATCCTTGTGTGATGCCCATGTGTACGCCCCAGAGCGCAACACCGCCGATCACGACCGTCCAGTGATTGCTGCTGGCCAGCACCAAGTCAGCCACGATCAAAACGAGTATGCCGACCATCAACAAGCTGGAATGGCTCATGCGATCGGACAGTTTCCCAAAGGGATATGCCGAGAGCGCATAGACCACGTTCATCGCCACCATGACCAGCGGCACCAGGGCCATCGCGATGCCACCCTCCTGCGCTCGCAGGACCAGGAATGCCTCGCTGAATCGGGCCAAAGTGAACACCGATCCGACGCACACCACCCACCAATACGAGGCACTCAGGCGCCGCAGGTTCTCACGTCGAATCGGATTGATCCGCTTCTCGCCTGCACGATGCACGGGCTCGCGCAATCCAAAGAACAGCAGCGCGACGGCCATCAAGCCGGGGATCACCGCCACCCAGAAAACGGCTCTGAAATCGTTGGCCCACAGCAGCATCAATCCCACAGCCAGCAACGGCCCCAAAAAGGCCCCCACAGTGTCGAGCGACTGGCGCAGCCCGAAGGCCGCGCCCCGCAAGTGAGGTGGCGCTATGTCGGCCACCAGCGCATCGCGGGGAGCACCGCGTATGCCCTTGCCGGCCCGATCCAGAAGGCGAGCGGTCAGCACGAAGCCGACAGTGGGAGCCAGCGCGAAGAGCGGCTTGCTCAATGCACCGAGCGCGTAGCCGAATACCGCGAGCCCTTTGCGTTTGCCAAGATAGTCGCTCAACGTTCCCGAAAAGACCTTGATGATCATTGCCGTGGCTTCGGCCAGTCCTTCGATCAGGCCAACGGCCAATGCGCTCGCTCCCAAGGTGGTGACCATGAACAGCGGCAGCAAGCTGTGGACCATCTCCGAAGAGATGTCCATCAGCATGCTGACGAAGCCGAGAACCCAGACGCCGGCGGGAATTTGTCTCAGGGTCGAGTGTTGTGTCTTCGTGGTCATAGGGCCTTGAAGGCGGCGCGACATCTGCCCTGCACGGTCTTATTCCTCGCCCTTGATTTCCTGCTGCACGCTCCGGTGCCACGCTTGCAGCGCCGGGTCCCGGTTCGCTGACTTCAGCCACACACCGCGCACGAACGAGCGAACCGCGTGATCGTCGATCTTGACGAAAGCGATGGTTGGCAGGCCGAAGGTGGCGAGGCTGCGCGGAACCAGTGTGATGCCCATGCCCTTGGAGACCAGGGCGAGCACGGTGAGCCAGTGTCGCGCCTCGTGTTCGATGCGCGGATGAAACCCTGCCGACACGCAGATCGAGATGACCTGGTCGTAGTACGTGGGCGAGTACGAGCGCGAGAACAGCACAAAGGCCTCTCCGGAAAAATCTCGGAGCTGGATGTTCGACTGCCCCGCGGCCGGATGCGATGCCGGGACGCACAGCACGAACGGCTCACGGGTCAATTCCTCGGATTCGACGACATCCGGCAGTGTTGCGCTGTGCACGAACGCATAGTCGATGCGGTGTCTCAATAAAGCCGGCAGCTGGTCTGACGTGCTCAGTTCCACCAGTCGCAAGGCCACGTCCGGATGGGCTGAGCGGAACGCGGCGACCGCACGGTCCAGACCGCGGTACAGCATGGACCCCATGAAGCCGACGTCCAGCGTGCCCTGCAAGCCTTGGTGCACTCGGGTCGCGGTGATGTGGGCGCGATCGAACTGCGTGACCACCTTGCCCGCTTCCTGGTGAAAGGCCGCACCCGCAGGCGTGAGCCTGACCTCATGGGTATTGCGCTCCACCAGTGCGAACCCGAGGCTGTCCTCCAGCTGCCGGATCGACACGCTGAAGGGCGGCTGTGAAATGTTGCAGCGCAACGCGGCGCGCCCGAAATGCAGTTCCTCCGCGAGCGCGATGAAGTGGCGCAGGTGCCGCAGGTCGATGCCGGTCTTCATTCGCCGTAGGTATGAGCCATGACCGAAAGGATAATGGACAACGCCCGATGCCGCCATGACACTGCTTTTCCCTTAACGGCAGGAGGCAGTGTGCAGGAGCTGGTGCAGTACGAAGTGCGTGACGGCGTTGCCGAGATCACGATGAATCGGAGTCCGGTCAATGCGATCGACATCCATCTGGCCCACGGGGTTATCGACGCCTACCGCCGGGCCCGTGAAGACCCGGAGGCCCGCGCCGTCATCCTCACCAGCGCGCTGCCCACGGTGTTTTCCGCGGGCCTGGACCTCAAGATCGCGATCGAGTACGACGGCCAGGCGCTGCGCAGCTTCATCGAGGTCTTCTACTACGAGATGCATGAGGCCTTGTACCGCATGGGCAAACCCGTCATCGCGGCGGTCAACGGTCACGCGCGCGCAGCCGGGATGACCTGGGCCGTTTCGTGCGACATGATCATCGCGGCCGAGGAAGCCGAAATGGGCTACCCCGAGATCGACGTGGGCCTGCTGCCTGCCATGCATCTCATTCATCTGCCGCGCCAAGCCGGCCGCCACCGCGCCGCTCAGCTGCTTTTCACAGGTGACATCGTGCCCGCACGTACGCTGATGGAGTGGGGCGTTGTCAACCAGGTCGTGCCGCGCGCGCAGGTGATGGACACGGCCCGCGCACTCGCGCGGCGGTTGGCCGCGAAGTCGCCGATCGCGATGAAGTTGCTGCGCGACGCTTTCGTGCGCGCCAACGATCTCGACTACCGGCGGGCCATCGAGGGCGCGGTGGAGACCATGTGCGCCCTGAAGGACGCTGCGGATTCGCGCGAAGCGCTGCTCGCTTTCGTGGAAAAGCGCGAGCCGGTGTACACCGGCCGCTGATCAATCGAGAGAACCAGGAGCCTTGATGAACCGAAGGATTTATTTGCTGGCGGCGGCCGTGCTTGCCACCTGCAACGCGGCGGCGTGGGCGCAAGCCTGGCCGAGCCGGCCTGTGAAAATCATCGTGCCGTTCCCGGCCGGCACCGTGACGGACACCACGACGCGCATCATCGCGCCGGCCCTCGCGGCCGCGCTGGGCCAGCCGGTGGTGGTGGATAACCGGCCTGGAGGAGACGGGGCGATCGGTGCGCAGGAGGTGGCGCGCGCCGCCCCGGACGGCTACACGCTGCTCATGTCGACCAACGGCTTCTCCGCCATTCCCGCATTGCGCAAGCAGCCGCCGTACGACCCGTTGAAGGACTTCACACCGATCTCGATGGTGAGCCGCTTTTCTTTCTTCTTATTTGTCAACGCTGAAGTGCCCGCCAAGACAGTGGCCGAACTGATTCAGCATGCGCGCGCGCACCCTGGCGAGCTCAACTACGCCACCGGCAACCCCACAGGAATCGTGGCCACCAGCCAGATGGCGTCGGTCGCCAACGTGAAGATGGTGCACGTGCCCTACAAGGGAGAGCCAGCGGCGATGACTGACCTTTCCACCAACCGCGTGCAGTTGATGTTCGCGACCATGACGACTGCGGGCCCCCACCTGCAAAGCGGCAAGCTGCGCGTCCTGGCGACCACGTTGCCGCAACGCAGCCCCGTGTTCCCGGACGTGCCGACCATGCCCGAAGCCGGCATCGCCAATTTTGCTGTTGCTTCGTGGGCTGCGCTGCAGGGGCCCGCCGGTTTGCCGCGGGAGGTTGCGCAAAGGGTTTCGCGCGAAGTCGCGGCTGCGCTGGCGCGACCCGAAGTTCGAGAAGCACTTCTGAAGCAGAACGTGATTCCCGCCGCGTCCACGCCCGAAGAGCTGGGCCAGTACGTGCGCGCGCAAGTTGAGCTTTATGCCCGTACGTTAAAGGATGCCGGTGTCCAACCCGAATGATCTGCCGCCCGCGCTCCAGGGTGTCCTGGTGCTGGATCTCACGCGGATCCTGGCGGGGCCGTGGTGCACGCAGCTGCTGGCCGACTTCGGCGCCGAAGTCGTGAAAATCGAAAAGCCGGGAAGCGGTGATGACACCCGCACCTGGGGCCCGCCGTGGCTGCCCGGCGAAGATGCAGCGGGGCGGCGAGACGGGGTCTATTTCGGCGCTGCGAACCGCAACAAGAAATCGGTTGCCGCCGACATCGCCACCCCAGAGGGGCAGGCCCTGGTGCGCAGCCTCGCGGCGCGCGCCGATGTGCTGGTGGAAAACTTCAAGGTAGGGGACCTGGCGCGCTACGGCCTGGATGCGAAGTCCCTGTGCAAGCTCAACCCTGCGCTGATCTACTGCTCCATCACCGGCTACGGACAATCCGGACCGTATGCAGAGCGGCCTGGCTACGACTTCATCTTCCAGGCGGAGGCCGGCCTCATGAGCGTCACCGGCGAGCCCGATGACCGGCCCGGCGGCGGGCCGCAAAAAGTCGGCGTTGCCGCCTCGGACCTCGTGACCGGCATGTACGCCACCACGGCGATCCTGGCCGCCCTGAACAGTCGCCAGCTGACGGGTCAGGGGCAGACCATCGACGTCGCGCTTTTCGACTGCACGCTCGCGTTCGGCGCCAACCTGGCTTTCAATCATGTGACCAGCGGCGACGTCGCGCGCCGCCACGGAAACGCCCATCCTCTCCTGGTTCCTTACCAGGTCTTTCGCACTGCTGATCGTCCCATCGTCGTGGCCGCGGGCAACGACGCCCAGTGGCAACGGTTCTGCCGCGCGATCGAACGGCCCGACCTGGCCGCGGACGAGCGCTATCGTCATGGCACCGGAAGAATTCAGCATCGCGACGAACTGGTGCGTCAGATGGAGCTAACCATCGCGACGCAACCCTCGGCGCACTGGCTTGCGCGTTTGGAAGCGGAAGGCGTGCCTAACGGGAGCATCAATGACTACGAGCAGGCCTTCGCGCATCCGCAAGCCAGGCACCGGTGCATGCAAGTGACACTGCCCGGACCGGACGGCGGTGTGGTCGCGGGCGTGGCCAACCCCATCCGGTTCTCGCGCACGCCGGTGGTGTACCGGTCGGCCGCGCCCCAGCTGGGGCAGCACACTGAAGAAGTCCTTGCCAGCCTCGGCATCGAGGCGACGCCGGATGCCTGAAGTCACGTTTCGAAGGTTGCCCGCTGCGCCCGCACCGGGAATCCATTGGGGCGAGGCCGGCCGCGGCGAAGCGTTGCTGCTGCTGCACGGCGGTCATGGAAGCTGGGCGCACTGGTCTGCGAACCTTACCAACCTGTCATCGAGCTACCGCGTGCTCGCGCCGGATTTACCCGGCTTCGGCGATTCGTACGATCCCGGCCGGTGCCTCGAAGCTCATGAGCACGCGCTTGCGCTCGTCGCGTGGCTCGATGCGCTCAAGATCGATCGTGTTTATGCGATTGGATTTTCTTTCGGCTCGCTGGTCGCTCTGGCGCTAGCGACCGCGGCTCCGCAGCGCTGTCCCGCGCTGATGCTGGTGAATCCGCCCGGCGTCGGCCCGCGCAGTCCAGAGGCGCTTGCTTTGCCGGAACGCATGTCGGCCCTTGCCAAGGCGCACGGTCGGCGCGCGGGCGTGGAAGGCACGCTGCGAGAGCTGATGCTCGCGCGTGGCGAACTGGTCACGGCCGAACTGGTTGATCGCATGACCGCGGCGTCGGAGCGAACGCGGTACATCACGCGAGCGATCTCGCGCAGCGCCCCCACCCTGACTTACTTGCAGAGCCTTGCCGTTCCGGCCTGCGTGCTGCTCGGCGAGCGCGACCCGTTTCACAGCCACGATCTGCCCGGACGCGTCACGGCCATTGACCACGTGCTCGGCGCCGGCGCCACGCGGATCATTCCAGGCGCTGCGCACTGGCTGCAGTACGACCAGCCCCAAGCCTTCGGCGCGGAAGTGCGGCGCTTTCTCGCAATCACCAAAAACAGTCAGGAGACGACATGAATCGCCTTGTGCATCTTGCGGCCGGCCTGCTGACCGCCGCCATCACCTCAACCGCCGGCGCCCAACAGGTCGCGGGGCAACCCTATCCGAACAAGCCGGTGAAGCTGCTTGTCGGCTACGCCGCAGGGGGCGGCACGGATGTCATCGCCCGCATCGTCGCGCAGGCGCTCACCGCCCGTTGGGGACAGCAAGTGATCGTGGAGAACAAGGCAGGCGCCAGCGGCATGCTCGCCGCCGAGCAAACCGTGCGCTCCGCCGCCGATGGCTACACGCTGCTGCTGGCCTACACGCCCGAAGTCTCGATCAACAAGTACGTGTTCAAGCAGATGAGCTACGACCCGCTCGCCGACCTGCAGCCGGTCGCTCTTGTTGCCGATGCGCCGCTGTTCCTGGTGTCGGGTCCCAAGCTGCCCGTGCAATCCATGAAAGAGCTGCTCGCCCGCGGCAAAGACGCGGTGCCGCTTTCCTATGGCTCGCCGGGCATCGGCGGCCAGCAGCACCTGGCTGGAGAGCTGCTGCAGATTCAGGGCCACGTGAAGACGCTGCACGTGCCTTACCGCGGCGCGGCGCCGGCGGTGAACGACCTGCTCGGCGGCCAGCTCGACATGTTCTTTTCGAGCCCACCGGTGATCCTGCAGCATGTGCGTGCCGGCAAGTTGAAGCCACTCTTCGTCACCAGCCCGAACCGCAGCGCCCTCATGCCCGATGTGCCGTCGGCGCGCGAGGTCGGGCTGCCAGAGTTCGATATTTCCAACTGGTTCGGCGTGTTCGCGCCTCGTGCGGTGGATGCGGCCATCGTGCAGAAGATCGAAGGCGACGTCAGGGCCGTGCTGGCCGACCCCGCCATCATCAAAAGGCTGGACGACCAGGGCCTGACCGCGCGCTTCATGTCGGCCGCCGACATGCGGGGCTTCATCCAGACCGAGATGCGCAAGTACGGCGAGATCATCGACAAGTCGGGTATGCCCAAGCAGTAACCCGCCCATTCACCAGAACGACCCGGGAATCCATGGATTTTCAACTCGATTTCGAGCAGCGCTCCGTTCAGGAAGCGACTCAAAAGATGGTGGCGCGTGAGATCCAGCCCGAGCTGGACAGTCACGACGCCGACGCGCCGTTGCCCAAAGACGCGATGCACCGCATCTTCGTCAAGTGCGCGCAGATCGGCCTGACCGGCGCGCGAATCCCTGAGTCGGCCGGCGGAACCGAGATGTCAGCCCTCACCATGGGGCTCATGTACGAGCAGCTGCCTCCGGCGATCGGTCTGGCGGTCATCGCGCATGAAGGCACTGGCGCACGCATCTACAACTCGAGCACCGAGGCGCAGCGTGAGCGCATCCTGCCTGGAATCATCGAAGGTCGGACCATCGCCTGCACGGGTGTGAGCGAGCCCGGCGTGGGGTCCGATCCGCGCAGCGTCAAGACGCGCGCCGTCGAGGAGGGCGACGACTGGGTTGTCGACGGCCGCAAGACCTGGATCACCAATGCCAGCGTGTGCGACGTGATGAATGTGACCTGTGCGGTGGGCACGGACGGCAAGGGTCTGAGCCAGATGATGCGTGTCGTCGTCGAGCGCAAGGACTCGCCCTTCACCGCCACTGAAATTCCGATGCTCGGTCTGCGCCAGGGGCACAACTGCGAGGTGCTGTTCGAACACTGCCGCGTGCCCAAGGCCAACGCACTGGGCGAAGCCGGTGACGCGGCCAAGGTGCTGACGCTGACGTGGCTTGCCAACCGCCCGGTGTTCGGCCTGTTCGCTGTGCATCTGGCGCAGAAGGCATTGGACGCGGCCGTGCTGTATGCCGGGGATCGCCGCCAGTTCGGGCGGCCGATCCACAGCTTCCAACTGGTGCAGGAACTGCTTGCCGACATCTCCGAGGCGGTGACCACCAGCCGTCTGCTGTGCTACTACGCACTCAATTGCATCGACAACGGCGATCGCGCCAACCACGTATCGGCCATGGCCAAGCGCCACGCGGTGACCGCGTGCCAGCGCGCGGTCTCGTTGGCAATGGAAGTGCACGGGGCGATGGGGCTGACCCGCGAAATGAAAATCGAGCAGCTCTATCGGGACGTGCGGATGCTCACGGTGCCCGACGGAACGCGCCAGATTCTGACGCTGATCGAAGGGCGTGAGTTGACCGGCGTCGCGGCCTACCGGCCCTGAGCGACTGAAGCAGGAGAACCAGATGCAATGGACCGAAGGCGATGTCCTGTACGAAGAACGCGACGGCGTGGCCACGGTCACGCTGAACCGGCCGGAGGCGCTGAATGCGATCCGGGTCGGCATGTACGAGAAGATCGCCGAGGCGCTGCGCGAAGCGGCGTGGAACAAGGAGATCGGCGTCATCGTGCTCGCCGGAGCGGGTGACCGCGCGTTCTGTGTGGGTGGCGACACCTCCGACAAAAAAGCCGAGCGCAGCGGCCACGGGATCACCGGCGTGCCGCTCGACCAGATTCACATGGCCATCCGGGAAGCGCCCAAACCGGTGATCGCGCGCGTCCAAGGCTACGCCATCGGTGGCGGCAACGTCTTGGCCACGCTGTGCGACATGACCGTCGCGGGTGAGAGTGCGCAGTTCGGTGAGATCGGTCCCCGCGTCGGCTCGGTCGATCCTGGTTGGGGCACTTCGTATCTCGCGCGCGTGGTCGGTGAAAAGCGCGCCCGGGAGATGTGGTTTCTCTGCCGTCGCTACAAGGCGCACGAAGCCATGGCGATGGGCTTGGTGAACAAGGTCGTGCCCGACGCGGAGCTCGACTCGGAGGTGGGCCGTTGGTGCGAAGAGATCCTCGCGCTCAGTCCGACCGCGCTCGCCATCGCCAAGGCGACTTTCAACGCCGACACGGATTCGATCAAGGGAATTGCTGCGCTCGGAGCGAACGCGGTGGCGCTGTACTTCGGGACCGACGAGGCCAAGGAAGCCGGTGCGGCATTCCGCGAAAAACGCAAGCCCGCCTACCGCGGCCGCAAGGTGAAGTAAAGGCGATGACGCAAGAAGTGCAACAGGACCCGACCGCGGCCGCCCTCGCAGGTGTGCTGGTCGTCGAACTCGGGCGCCGCACCGGCGCTTCGGTGTGCGCCAGCCTGCTCGCGCAACTGGGGGCGACGGTGGTGGTGGCTCAGCCGGTCCGGTTGGACGCGGACGCCACCTCGCTGTCTGACAAATGGAACTGGCCTGCGCTCATGCTGGCCGGCAAGCAGTTCATCGCCTGGGACGACACGCGGTTGCCATTCTTGTGCGAGTCCGCCGATGTCGTCATCACGTCCAGCGACATGGGTGCGCAATTCTCCTTCCAGGGCCGACCGAGCCAGGTGCTCTGCGACGTCACCGCCTGGGGAGCCGACGCCGCGCCGCAGCCGGTGTGTGAGTTGCAGATGCAGGCGCTCACCGGCATCCTCGCCACCACCGGCCCGGGCGAAGGCGACCCGCTGCTGGTGCCGGTACCGCTGGTGGAGACCCTGTGCGGAATCCACGCGTCGGGTGCCGTGCTGGCCGCGCTGCGGCACGCGCGCAGCACCGGGCTCGGGCAGACCATCGACATGGCGCTGTACGACTGCGGGTTTGCGGCGATGTCGTCCTTCATTTCGCGGCTTCTGGTGGAGGGCGGTGGCCACAACGCGCGCCGGCTGGGCAACCGCCACACGCTGTCGGCGCCGTGGAATGTGTACCGCGCCAGGGATGGATGGATCCTGATCTGCACCGGCAGCAACGTGCAGTGGCAGCGCCTGTGCAACGTGATGAAACGCCCCGAGCTGGCCCAAGCGCAACGGTTCTTGAATTCAGAAGATCGCGTCGCGCATGTGGGCGAGGTAGATGCCGTTGTGCAAGACTGGCTGGGCACGCAGACCGTGTCCACGTGCGTGAGCGCCTTTGCCAAGGCCAGCATTCCCGGCGGCCCTGTTGCTCCAATCGACGGCTATCCGCGTGAACCCAACCTGGACCACCGGGGCATGGTGCGTTGGCTGGACGCAGGCATCTACGTCGCCGGCTCACCCCTGCGCATGAGCCGCACCCCCGGCATCACGCCGGTAGCCACGGCAGAATGGAACGGGGCTGTCGCTGCCGGCGCCGCTGCGCCTTGCGACCGGCACGCCACCACAAGCGGCGCGCTCGGCGGTTTGCGAGTGCTTGAAATCGGCCACTACACCACGGCCCCGATCGCAGCGCGCCATTTTGCGGCGCTCGGCGCGGACGTCGTCAAGATCGAGCCACCTGAAGGAGAAGCCGCACGCGGCTGGGCTCCGATGCACCAGGGCCAAAGCGTCTTCTACACAGTGAGCAACTCCGACAAGCGCGGCGTCAGCCTGGACATGAATTCCGAGGAAGGCCGCGTCTTCCTGCGCGAACTGGTTGCCAGTGCCGATGTGCTGATCGAAAACCTCAAGCCAGGAACGCTGGCCAAGCATGGTTTTTCCGCCGAGGCGCTGGCACAGATCAATCCCCGCCTGGTTAGCTGCGCGATCTCCGGCTTCGGCGCGGATTCCATCTATGCCGCGCGGCCCGCATTCGATACCGTCGTGCAAGGTATGTCGGGCCTGATGGACTTGGTGCGCAGCGAAGGCGTTCCGTACAAGACCGGCATCTCCACCGCGGATGTCATGGGCGCTGCGATGGCCGTGACCGCCGTGTTGGGCGCGCTGCACGAGCGCGAGCGCAGCGGCAAGGGGCAGCACATCGATCTCTCGATGCAAGACATCGTGGCCTGGGCCACGCAGACGGCGTGGGGCGAAAACCGGATCAAGCCCGAAGCCCGGGTGTTGGCGTGCACGGACGGCGATCTGCTGGTGCTGGGCGGCGCCGGGCCGCTCGATTCAACCCGCATGACACGCGACCAGGCGAGTGCAGCGGCGCTTAGTCAAGGTGCACGCACTGCGCCCATTCTCTCGCCGGAGCAGGTGGTGCATGCGGGCGCCACCGCGTCTCGTCGACTCCACTTTCGCGTGCGCGACGCCCGCGGCGAATGGCCTGCGCTCGCGGTTCCCCTGCGCCTCACCCGCACACCGCCGCAAGTGCGCGCGCCCGGGCCCGAACTGGGCGCCCACAACAACCTGATATGAGTAACGAAGGAAAAACATTCATGGCCTACGAGAACATCCAGACGCAGCAGGACGGCCCTGCTTTCGTTATCGCCATTCATCGTCCGGATAAACGCAATGCGCTGAGCCTGCGGACCATGGACGAAATTGCCGACGCAGTGCGCGCGGCCGATGCCGAGCCGACGGTGCGCGCCATCGTGATCACGGGCGGCGACAAGTTCTTTTCTGCGGGCGCGGATCTCAACGAGGCGCTCCAGGTCAAGTCCGTGATGGATGGCGACGCATTCTTCGGCCGCGCCAACCGCTTGTGCGCGTTGCTTGAGTCGCTGAGTAAGCCAGTGATTGCCGCGATCGAAGGTTTCTGCATCACAGGCGGGCTGGAGCTGGCAATGGCGTGCGACATCCGCATCGGCGGCCAAGGGTCGAGCTTTGCAATCACCAGTGCGCGCATCGGCACGGTGGCCGGCTTCGGCGGGACACAGCGGCTGCCGCGCCTGGTGGGGCCCGGCCATGCGATGGACATGCTGTTTTCAGCCGAAACGGTGGACGCCGATCACGCCTTCCGGATTGGCCTCTTGACCCGCTTGGTGGAGAAGGGCCAAGCGCTAGCAGAAGCGAAGCGCCTCGCCGCCATTTACGAGAAGCGCGGCCCCATCAGTCTCGCGTTCGCCAAGCGTGCAGTGCAGCAGGGAATGCAGATGGACCTGGCAAGCGCCGTGGCTTTCGAGTATTCGCTGGTGACCAGTATCTACGGCACGGACGACAAGCGCGAAGGCGTGTCCGCCTTCCTGGAAAAGCGCGATGCCAAATTCACGGGCCGCTGACTTCATGAACGAAACAAGCGATTCCACTTCCAGCGGAGCATTGAAGGGCGTGCGCGTGCTCGACTTCAGCCGCATGCTGCCCGGCCCCTGGTCTACGCAGATGCTGGCCGACCTGGGCGCGAACGTCATCAAGATCGAGCAGCCCGGCGTGGGTGACCTGGGCCGGCACAACTCGCCCAACTTCAAAAGCAACAGCGTTTACTTCAACACCGTCAACCTCAACAAGCGCAGCGTCGTGCTCGATCTGGCGGACCAGGCCGACCTGGGCTTCGCGCTGGAACTCATGAAGTCGGCCGACGTGGTGGTGGAGAGCTTTCGGGGTGGCGTGGCCGCGCGTCTGGGTATCGACTACGCCGCTGCGGCGAAGCTGAACCCGACGATTGTGTATTGCTCGATCACCGGTTTCGGGCAGCACGGACCGTTCTCGCGCATCCCCGGCCATGACCTGGTGATCCAGTCGACCAGCGGGGTCATGGGCGTGCTGGGAGAGCATGGCGTCGCACCTGCCATACCCGGCTTCCAGACGGCCGACTACGTCGCCGCGAGCTATGCCGTGATCGGCATTCTGGCGGCGCTCAACCGGCGCACCGCAACCGGCGAAGGCGGTCATATCGACGTCTCGATGTTCGACTCTCTCTTTAGCATGGGCAACATCTTCAACGGCCTGGCGCTGGCGCGCGCATCGGGCAACGCGGACACGGCCGCGATGCAGCTGTGGGGCGGCAACCCGCGCTACAGCACCTACCTGACCCAGGACGGCAAGTCGGTGACGGTCTCGCTGCTCGAAGCGCGCATCTGGGCGCACTTCTGCAAGCTGGTTGGCCGCGAGGATCTGATCGACGAAAGTGAGGGGCCGCAGGATCGCCATACCTCGCACGGCAGCCGTTCGGTCATGTACCGTCAGGCGCTGGAGGAGATCTGCGCTTCGAAGCCGCGTGACGAACTGGTGAAGTGGATGGTGGACAACGATGTGCCAATCCTGCCCGTGTATTCGCCGCAGGAGGCGGTGGACAGCGAACACGCCCGGGCGCGCGGCCTCATCGAGTGGGTCGACCATCCGGTGGAAGGCCGCATTCCCGTGCTGGCCAACCCTTTGAGGGCGTCTGGCCTCACCACGGGTGTGCGCCACCCGGCGCCGGCGCTGGGGCAGCACACCGATGAAGTCCGCGCACGCGGCTGGCGACATCCGAAATGAATCAAGGGGCATCCATGAACACCAACTCGGAAGCGATCGCACAATTTGTCGTCGGCATGCGCACACGCGAGCTACCGGCTCCGGTGCTGGAAGCGGCGCAGTTCTGCATCGCCGACTGGTACGGCGTGGCGATCGGCGCTAACGGATTGCCACCGGTGGCCGCCATCTCGCGCGTCGCGCGGGCGATGGGCGCAGAGGGCGATTGCCCGGTGCTGTCGGGGGGTACGGCCGGGCCGATGGCCGCCGCGCTGGTCAACGGAACCATGGCCCATTGCCTGGACTTCGACGACACGCATGTGGGATCGATCTCGCACCTGAGTGGGCCGGCTTGGGCAGCCGCGTGGGCCGCGGCGACAGATTCGGGCGCCTCGCCCGAGTTGGCGATGCGCGGCTTCATTGCCGGTTTCGAGGTGGGCGCGCGACTCGGCGGGGGCGGCTTCGGCGTGGCCACCAATGAGCGGCACATCCATGCCACCGGCGTCTTCGGCTGCTTCGCCGCTGCCGCCGCGGCCGCCTGCATTTACGGCCTGGACTCGAACCAGATCCAGAATGCCATTGGGCTTGCGGCAACGCAGGTGGGCGGGCTCACAGCATCGTTCGGAACGCCTGCCAAGCCATTCCATGCGGGCAAGGCCGCCTTCAACGGACTGCTAGCCGCACACATGGCGAGGGAAGGCTACCCGGCGGCGCTCACTCTGGCGGAAGGCGGCGGGGGCATGGACCGCGCCCTCGTTCAGGACAAAAGCGTGTTGGTGCAGTCGCTGGATTTTGACAAAGGCTGGGAGATCACCCGCAACACGTTCAAGCCCTACGCCGCCTGTCTGCTGACACATCCGGTGATCGATGCCGGCAAGCGGCTGGCCCCGCAGCTCGACCTGCGACGCATCGCGAAGATCCGGGTGCTGGTGCATCCGCTGGCCATTGAGCTCGCGGGCAAGCAGGCCCCGACGACCCCGTACGAAGGCAAGTTCAGCCTGGCCTATACAGCCGCACTGTCCCTGGCCGGCCGCAGCGGGGCGCACGGTGATTTCACCGACGCGGGCGTGAATGATCCAACTCTGCAGGCGCTGGTCCGCAAAGTGGAATTGGTGCCGATCCCGGAGATGGCGCTGACCGCTGCATCGATGGAGCTGGTGATGGAGGACGGCACCCAGATGCGCGAGCACACGCCGCTGGCACTGGGCAACCCGGGCCGCGCGATGGGCTGGGACCACATGCGCGCCAAGTTCATGTCGCTGGCGCAGCCTGTGCTTGGCGATGCACCGGCAAGCGACCTGTTTAATCAGTTGCGCGGCATTGGCAGTGCGCAGTGGATAGCGCTCAACGCGTCGCTGCAAAGGACATGACCATGACGCAAGAGACCGCTATCCCGACCGCCCGCCCCGCCCCCGCATTCCTGCAGTCCACGCTGGGCATGTTCCTGGACGGTGCTTTGGTGGCGTCGCAAGGCGGCGCCGTGCGGGACGTAGAGAACCCCGCCACCGGGCAGACGGTGGCCCAGGTGCCGGAAGGAACAGCGGCCGACGTCGATCGCGCTGTACTGTCCGCGCGCAAGAGTTTCGACAAGGGCGTGTGGCGCAAGAACTCCGCTGTGCAGCGCGAGAAGATCCTGTGGACGCTGGCCGACCTGATGGAGCAGCACCTGGACGAACTGGTCGAACTGGAAGTTATCGACAACGGCATGCCCATCGGTATGGTCACGCGCGCCATCGAACGGGCCATCGACGGCGTGCGCTACTACGCCGGCATGTGCACCAAGCTGCACGGCGTCACGACCGACATCTCGGGTCAGCGTGCCGACTTCCACGCCTACTCGCTGATCGAGCCGGTCGGCGTGGTGGGCCTGATCGTGCCCTGGAATTCACCACTGGCCGCTGCCTGCAACAAGCTGGCGCCCGCGCTGGCAGCCGGCTGCAGCTGCGTGCTGAAGCCGGCCGAGCAGACACCGCTCACCGCGCTACGGCTGGGCCAGTTGTGCATCCAGGCCGGCATTCCGCCCGGTGTGGTGAACATCGTCACGGGCAATGGCCCAGTGGTCGGTGCGGCGCTTGCGGCGCATCCGGGGGTGGACAAGATTTCCTTCACGGGGTCCACCGAGGTCGGCAAGGCGCTCGTGCGCGCGGCCGCCGACAGCCTCAAGCGCCTGACGCTGGAGCTCGGCGGCAAGTCCCCGGTGTTCATCTTTGACGACGCCGACCTGGATACCGCGATCCCGCGGGCCGCTGCGGCCATCTTCACCAACAGCGGCCAGGTCTGCTATGCCGGTTCGCGCCTGTACGTCCAGCGCAAGTCGTACGACAAGGTGATGGCCGGTATCGCGGCCATCGCGCAGAAGATGCGCATTGGCGACGGGTTCGATCCCAAAACAGAGATCGGCCCCTTGATCTCGAGGCGACAACGCGACAGTGTCATGCAATATGTAGAGAACGGCTTGGCCGAAGGCGCCGAACTGGTGACTGGCGGCAAGGCCGTGGAGCGCGACGGTTACTTCGTGCAGCCCACGGTGTTTGCGAACACCCGCGCCGACATGCGCATCGCCCGCGAGGAGATCTTCGGGCCGGTGCTCGCGGCCATGCCGTTCGACACCGTGGAGGAGGTGGCGGGGCTGGCCAACGACACGCGCTATGGACTGGGAGCGGGCGTTTTCACGCGCGATGTCTCCACCGCGCATCGCGTTGCCAAGGCCGTGCAGGCCGGCAATGTGTGGGTAAATTTCTATGGCGGTGCGGACAAATCGCTGCCCTTTGGCGGCTACAAGGAATCGGGATGGGGACGCGAGGGCGGCATGGATGGCGTCGAGGCGTTCATGGAAAAGAAGGCCGTTTACATCCGCCTGTGAATCGCGGGAACGAACCAATCCAACTGGAGACAAACACTCATGAAACCCATTTCTTTGATTAAAGCGCTGGCCGCCGGCACTGTAGCCCTCACGCTGGCAATGGGCACCACGCACGCGCAGGAGGCCTGGCCCGCCAAGCCGATCCGCATCGTTCACGGCTTTTCGCCCGGCGCGGCGACACATGCGCTGTCGCAAGACGTTGGCGAAGTGCTCAAGGCCGCGTATGGCGCGCAGTACTTCGTTGAAGCCAAACCCGGCGCCGGCGGAAACATCGGCACCGATTTCGTCGCCAAGGCGGCGCCGGACGGCTACACGCTGCTGCTGGGAACCGCCGGCTCGCACGCCATCAATCCCTCTCTCTATCCCAACTTGCCGTTCAATGTGATGCGCGACTTCGAGCCGATCACGCTGCTGGCCGATTTGCCCAACGTGCTGATCGTGCCGAAGAACTCTCCGTACAACACGCTGCAGGAACTGGTAGCAGCCGCCAAAGCCAAGCCGGGGTCGCTCAACTATGGATCGAGCGGCAACGGGACCTCCATGCATTTGGCAGCTGAGCAATTTAAATCGGCCGCCAGCGTCGATATCGTGCACGTCCCGTTCAAGGAAAGCGCTCATGCGCTCACTGCTCTCATCGGCGGGCAGATCCAGGCCACGTTCCACCAGCTTGCCGCGGTGCTGCCGCAGATCAAGGCCGGCAACGTCAAGGCTTTGGCAGTGACGAGCAAACAGCGCGTCGCGGCCCTGCCCGACGTGCCGGCCGTGGCCGAAGCCGGATACCCGAACTTCGAGTCCACCACCTGGTATGCGCTTTACGCACCGGCGAAAACGCCGAAGCCGATCGTGGACAAAGTCAACAGCGCGGTCACTGCGGCGCTACGCGGCGAGCTGGGCAAGAAGATCCTGGCCAACGGGTCGGTGCCCCGGCCCTCCACCCCGGCCGAGTTGACCACGGCCATGGTGAAAGACGGCGTGCAATGGAAGGCGGTCATCGACCGCGTCGGGGCGAAGCTGGATTGAGAGCGTCACCCGGCGCAGCAGGACAGCTGCGACACATCCTTGGTGAAGGTCTGGGCCGCAAGCTTCAAACCCTCCACCATCGTGAGGTAGGGAAACAGCTGATCGGCCAGGTCGGCCACCGTCATACCGGCGCGGATGGCGAGTGCCGCCGTCTGGATGATCTCGCCGGCTTCGGACGTCACAGCCTGCACGCCCAGCAGTTTTCCGGTGCCCGTCTGGGCCACCAGCTTGATGAACCCGCGGGTGTCGAAATTCACCAATGCCCTGGGCACGTTGTCGAGCGTCAGGGTCCGGGCATCGGTTTCGAAACCGGCGTCACGCGCCTGCTGTTCGCTGTAGCCGACCGTGGCCACTTGCGGATCGGTGAACACCACGCCCGGCATCGCCGTCAAGTCCAACTCGGCGTGGCCTCCCATCATGTTGATGGCCGCGCGGGTTCCGGCCGCCGCCGCCACGTAGACATATTGCGGCTGATCGGTGCAGTCGCCGGCAGCATAAATGTCGGGCGCGCTGGTGCGCATCGTCTTGTCCACTGCGATCAGGCCGCCCTCCAAGGTGCGAACCGCGGCTGCCTCGAGATAAAGCTCACCGGTGTTGGGGATGCGTCCCGTCGCTACCAGCAGCTGATCGGCACGCAGCTCCCCTTGGGTCGTCGTCAGAACAAACTCGCCGTCGCGATGGCTGACCCGGCTGGCTTCACTGTGCTCGCGCACCTCGATGCCCTCGGCCCGAAACGCAGCAGCTATGGCTTCACCAATGGCTGGGTCCTCCCGCGACAACAGCGTGTGGCGCGCGAGCAAGGTGACCTTGCTGCCCAAACGCGCGAAGGCTTGCGCCAGTTCCAGCGCTACCACCGAGGAGCCGATGACCGCCAGCCGTTGGGGGATGGCCTGGGTCACCAGCGCCTGCGTGGAGGTCCAGTACGGTGTGTCCGTGAGACCAGGAATTGGCGGAACTGCCGGACGTGCGCCAGTGGCGATCAGGCAGCGGTCGAAAGCGATCTCTTGCGACATGCCATCACTCAAGCTCACCGAAAGCATGCGACCGCTCTTGAAGCGGGCCGAACCCCGCACCACCGTGATCGCCGGCGTGTTGGCCAGGATGCGCTCGTATTTGCCCTGCCGCAGTTCGTCGACGCGAGCCTGTTGCTGGGCCAACAGACGATCGCGCAGGACGGTGGGCGGCGTGGGCGGCAGGCCCGCATCGAACGGACTTTCGCGCCGCAGGTGCGCGACGTGCGCCGCCCGGATCATGATCTTGGACGGCACGCAGCCGATGTTCACGCAAGTGCCGCCGATCGTGCCGCGCTCGATCAGGGTCACGCGGGCACCGTCCTCTACAGCCTTGAGCGCCGCCGCCATTGCCGCGCCACCGCTGCCGATGATCGCCACGTGAAGCGGCCGCGGCGCCGCGCAGGATGCCATGCTGTTGCCGCTTACTGCTTGACGGTCGACGGATAGCCCGCGTCCGTGGTCGCCTTGGTCAGGGCCTGCACGCTGGTTTTTTCGTTATCGAACGACACGATGGCTTGCCGCTTCTCGAAGCTGACGTCGGTCTTGGTCACGCCCTTGACCTTGTTCAAGGACTGCTTCACCGTGAGCGGACAGGCGGCGCAGGTCATGCCGGGTACGGCCAGGGTGACGGTCTGCGGCGCCGCAAAAGCGGGAGCGGCAAACGCGGCGGCCAGGGCCAGGACACTGAAGAGTTTTGTCATGGAGATTTCCTTTTGGAGTTCAATAAAAAAGAGGCAGGACGTACGGGAAAGCCAGTGCCACCAGTACCAGCGCAGCGACGATCCAGAACATGATCTGGTAGCCGCGTCGAATCTCTGGCACCGCGCACACTTCGCCGGGCCTGCATTCCTGCACCGGGCGGAAGATGCGCCGGTACGCAAAGAACATGGCGACGAGAGCTGCGCCGATGAAAATCGGCCGGTAGGGCTCCAGCGCGCTCAGGTTGCCGATCCATGCCCCGCTGATGCCCAGCGTCACCAGAACCAGTGGCCCGAGGCAGCAGGTCGAAGCTATCAGCGCGGCCAGGCCACCGGCCACCAAGGCAGTGCGCTCGCCTTTGGTTTCTGACATTCAGTATCCTTTGGGTGATTCGAAGTCGTTAAGATTACGTCCGTACCCAAGTACGGAG
>JBKJTX010000138.1:0-2698 GCA_046590315.1 Ramlibacter sp.
GTCCGGCAAAGCCCTCGATGACTTCGAGGTATTTCTTCGCCCGCTCGGGAATGCTGAGGTTCACCCCGTCCGCCAGTGTCCCAGCCTTGCCGTCGTACATGGTCTCCAGCTTGGCGCGGCCGATCTTCAAGCCGTTGATGATCCCGGCACCCAGTTTGAGTTCGCCGGCGCCAAACGCTTGCGGATGGCTGGCAATCACCTGCTCAAGCAAAGTCGTGCCGGAACGCGGCATGCCGACGATGAACACCGGCTTTTTAGTAGGCGTTGCTTGCTTGCGAACCGCCTCATAGTCCGCTGGCGTCAGGTAGTTGCGCAAGAGCGCGAGCACGCCCCGCATGCGCGTGTCGCTCCAGGGGGTCAGTTCCTTTTGGATACGCCCCGCGCGCGCGTAATGGCCAAAGGCCGCTTCCAGTTCGCCCACATCTTCCATGGCTTTCGCCACCGCGTAGTGAACCTCGACCTGCTGGTTCTTGGTCATCGTGTCCACATTCGACAGGGCCACGTTCACCCGCTTGAATGTCTCGTCGCCGTAGGCGTATTTGTGCTCATAGCCCGCGACGCGCAGCGCCCCTGCATTGGTGGGCTCCAGTTCGAGCGATCGCAGAATGGACGCCTGCGAATCGTCCAGGTCGCCGATCTGACGCTGCAACACGCCCATGTCGAACCAATGAGCCGCTGCCGCGGGATCGATCTCGACCGCGCGGCGGAAGGAGTCGATAGCTTCCCTCGCGCGATCGACGCGCGAGAGGGCCTTGCCCAGGCACGCATGCATGGTGGCAGACGCATGCCCCGCCGCGATGGCGCGCCCGATGCGGTCGATCACCACGGGAAAGTCGCCGAGCCGTTCGGCCACCAGGGCGGCCCAGGTGGTGAAAGCCTGGTCGCTCGGGTTCGGGGCGGCGATCAATTTCTCTAGCACCGCGCGTGACTCGGGCACGCGGCCCGCTTCGCTCAATACCGCGGCGCGCTTGAGATGGTAGAACTCGTGGTCCGGCTTGGACGCGACGAGTTTGTCGGCCACCGCCAGGGCTTCGGCGAATTCTTGCCGCTTGCTGTGCAGCATGATGAGGCGCAGCAGCATGCGGTCAGGCACCGGGCCCAGGCCAACAGCGGCAGCCAGGCATTTCACCTCATCGGCCTCGTTGTGCCGCATGCTTGCCAGGCGGGCTTGGCCGGCCTTGAATTCAATGCTGGTCGGTCGCAAGTCGGAGGCGCGGCCGAGCGACGTGTAGGCCTCATCCAGCCGACTTGCATGTTCATGTCCCAGTGCCCGGAGCGCCCACAGGTCCGGGTCGTTGGGGACCGACTTCAACGTCTGCTCGATCTGGTTCAGCGCCAGGTCGATGGCACCGTCCTTGATCATTCGCCGCATGCCCTCATGCATGCGGGTGCGAGCCTGCGCCGGATCGGTTGGCGGCTGAGGGGAGGGCTTGAGGGTCTCGTTCATTTCAAATTCCACCGTGCATAAAAAAAGGCCCTGGCGGCTTACACCGGCAGGGCCTCTATCGTACCGCCAGTCGCCCGGCGGCTTGATTCGCTCCGAGTTAGATGATGTCGGTGAAGTTCATGTCCACAACACCGGTGAGCTTCAGCAGCACCGTTTGGCCGGTGCCGTCAGCGTCGTACACCAGGTAGCCGTCAGTGCCGACCACACCGAAGTAGTACTGGATCGTGCCGTCCAGGGCTACGTCTGCGGCGACGATCAGCGCCGTCAGCGTTGCTGCTGCCGTCAGGTTCTCGGCGTAGTTGGTGGCCGAGCCAGCCGTGGTGAAGTCGAGCCTGTCGACACCCGACACGAAGCCGCTGGCAATCGTGTCCGTCACCGCGCTCAGTGTCGAGCCGGACGCCAGGATGCCGTCAACGTTGTCGAAGTGGATCGTGTCCGCTCCGCCGCCCACCGCGAAGGTGTCCGCGCCCGTGCCGCCGAACACGATGTCCGCATGGCTGCCGGTCGTGATGGTCATGGCCGTGGTGGCAAGGGAGGCCTTGCCGACATAGACATCCACTGCGCCGGTTGCCGTGGCGGCACTCACACTGGTGATGCTCTTGCCGTACAGATCGATTTTCGTGTAGCCCGCGCCGGTCGCGGTGATGGTGCCGCCAGCCGTCGTCTGGTTGTTCAAATTCAGGTAGACGTCCGCCGAGGGCGAGCCGGTCGTCACGGCAATCGAACCAAACGTGTTGCCGGCAAAGACCAGCGTCGCATCCGAGTTGGCCTTGGTCGCCTGCACCGTCACGTTGCCCAGCACGCCGGCCGTGCCGGTGGAGATACGGCCGTAAGCACGGGCGCTGGCGCCGGTGGCGAGCACGCTGGCCGAGGCCACCGTCATGCTGGCGTCGTAGTTGTACAGGAAGGCATAGGCCGTCGAATCCGCACCGCTCGCGGTGACGGTCAGGGACTGCACGTTGCCGGAAATGTACTGGTACTCGTAGGCGTACGAGTTTGCACCCGAAGCCGTGATGGTCATGGGACCGACGTTACCGCCCACATACTCATACAGCGTCGCCGACGAGCTGTTGCCCGATGCAATTACCGATACCGCGCCCACATCGCCGCTGACGTAGGAGATGTACGCATCGGCAGAAGCGGTATCCGCACTGGCGACGACCGAAATCGTGCCGATGTCACCGGTGATCGTATTGGCGTCCAAGGAAGCGGATGAGTCAGCGCCCGAAGCGAGCACATTGATCGCGCCGA
>JBKJTX010000347.1:0-6083 GCA_046590315.1 Ramlibacter sp.
CTGCCGCGGCCGGAGGTGGCCAGCAGCGTGCCGTCGGGGTTGGGCACGGCGCCGTGCGCATCGATGCAGCCGTGGTACAGCGGCTTGTGGATCATCGCGGCGTGGGCGGGCATCACGCCGCCGGTGACATAGCGAAAGGGCGGCCGCGCATCTTCGTCGAAGCTGGTCAGGTTGATGGTGGTCTCGACCTGGTTGCTCATCGGGTTGATGACACTGATGGTGTTGGAGTCTTCATTCGTGATGAAGACGCGGTCCTGCGGCGCGATGTCGGCACTGCTCGAACCGGCTGGAAGTGACGATGGCGATGGCGCGGTCGCCTGCGCCATCGCCCACGGGGCAGCGGCTGCGGGCAGAGCGGCGGCGGCAAGTTTCAAAAAGTCGCGGCGGGTGTCGTCGATGGGGTTCATGGATGCTTTGGATTGAATGAAGAAAAATCGCCAGTCGGGCCTGCGGCTTGAACCTTCATTCCGGGTCCCTTGCCTGCTTTGCCTACGGCGGAATGGCTTGCTATGCGTGTCGCGTGCATCGGCCAATCGCCTGATTCACGAAGCTCGAATAGACAGGTGAAGCTCTTAAATCGAACCCCATCGTTTGTGCCTGCGCGAAAGTCTGCTCGGCGGACCAGCCTTCTTTCTTCGCCTTGCTGAGGGCGAGCAGCAACGCCGCCCGCAAGCCGGTCGCGCAGTGCAGCAGGTAGGGCCCTGGTGTACTGCGCATCGCAGCCTCCAGCTCGTCAATCTGGCCGGCGGAAAGCATTGCTTTGTTGACGGGAATGTTCGCGTAGTCGAGACCGTGGCTGCGCACCAGCGTCTCGTTGGAGGTTGCGGTCTCGGACGGCAGCCGGAAGTCGATCACTGTCTTCACGCCTTGCCGGCGTGCGTCTTCGAGGTCCTGCGCTGTCGGTTGCGGGCCAATGAAGATGCCCGCTTCAACACGTTTGAAGTTGCTCATACTGTCTCAGCCCTGCACGCTTTCTGCCATGCGAAGGCAATACTTTTGCAACTCATCGGGAAGATGGCTCGGGCACACGCCGCATTGGCGGTTACCGGGCACAGCATGGTCGATGAACTTCGGATAGGGGAGATGGAGGCCGGCCATGATCTGCTTGAACTCGTCGGCTGTGCGGCCGCCGCCGAGCCGTGGATTGCGCGTCTTCTCCTGACCGATGGAGGACACATGCCTTCCGGTGTAGTCGTGACCCGGATACACCAGCACCTCGTCACTCAGAGAAAACAGTTTTTCGGTGACGGTCGTGTACAGCGTGGCGGCGTCACCATTCTGAAAATCGGTACGGCCGCACCCGTCGATCAGCAACGCGTCTCCGCTGAACAGCCGCTCGCCCAGCCGATAGGCAAAGTGCCCATCGGTGTGACCGGGGGTGTGCAGGCCGTCCAAAGAGATGGACCCGAGTTGCAGTGGCTTGCCCTCTTCGAAAGGAAAGTCGACGCAAGGCAGCCGGTCGATCGCGGGTGCGGCGATCTTGCTGCCCACCTTGTTCTTGAGTTCGAGCGCCGAGGTGATGTGATCGGCATGGACGTGGGTATCCACGGTGTACGCGAGCGCAAGGCCGAGCCGGGACAGCTCCGCAAGATCGCGCTCGATGGAATTGACCACCGGATCGATCAGCATCGCCTGCCCGGTCTGCTCGCAGCCCAGCAGGTAGGTGTAGGTGCTGGAGACGGGCTCGAACAGCTGGCGAAAGATCATGAGGGCAACTCCTGCAGGGGGCGCGTTTGCTCGGCAATACAATATATCAAGAGATAGTATATACTCCAACATGTTATCGTGCGCTAAACCATGAAAATCAACGAAACATTTGACATCGAAGCGATGCGCTTCGCTGCGGCCAACGCGAGCGTGCTGCTCAAGGCGCTGGCAAATCCCGACCGGTTGCTGCTGCTTTGCCAGCTGAGCCAGGGGGAACAGTGCGTGAGCGACCTGGAGGAGTTGCTGGGAATCGTCCAACCCACCCTCTCCCAGCAGCTGGGTGTGTTGCGCGCTGAAGGGCTGGTGTCCACGCGGCGCCAAGGCAAGAACATTTTCTACAGCGTGGCCGACCCTGCTGCGCTGGAAATCCTCGCACTGCTCTACCGGCTGTACTGCCCTCAGGGCGACGCGTGATGGCGATCGACTGGAATGCATTCACGCCCTGGTCTTCCCTGGCCGGCGGAGCATTGATCGGCCTCGCGACTGCGATGTTCATCCTGCTGAACGGCCGCGTCGCGGGCATCAGCGGCGTGCTCGCGGGTCTGCTCAAGCCGGCAAAGGGGGATATCGCCTGGCGCGCCGCTTTCGTCATCGGTCTGTTGGCGGCACCGCTCATCTATGTCGTTGTTGCGAAAGCGCCGTCGCTGCAGATTGACGCGGGCTTCGGCGCGATCGCGTTGGCTGGCGTGCTGGTCGGTATCGGCACGCGCTACGGATCCGGCTGTACCAGCGGCCATGGCGTGTGCGGCCTGTCGCGCAAGTCGCCGAGATCGCTCGCAGCGACGGCGGTTTTCATGGGCGCCGGTTTCGCAACCGTGTTCGTGATTCGTCACCTGTTCAACATTTGAGAGGCGCTGCCGTGGCTGTTTTCACCTCGCTGCTCGCCGGCATTGTCTTTGGCATCGGTCTCCTGGTTTCCGGCATGGCCAATCCGGCCAAAGTGCTCGGCTTCCTCGACTTGGCCGGACAGTGGGATCCTTCGCTGGCCTTGGTGATGGCCGGCGCAGTCGCAGTGGGCTTCATCGCGTTCCTGGTGGCCGGCAAACGAGACGTCTCCTTCATCGGTCTGGAGATGAACTTGCCCACTTCCCGTCACGTTGATCGCCGCTTAATCGCGGGCAGCACGATTTTCGGTATCGGTTGGGGCATTGCCGGTTTCTGCCCCGGACCGGCCCTCGTGGCGCTTGGCATGGGGGAGGCCAAAGCGGCTGCATTCGTCATTGCCATGCTGATCGGCATGGGTCTGTTCGAGTTGCTGGAGCGCAGGAGATGACGATCGGGGGAACGTGGCCGATGGTGACGATCACGATCACCATCCTGGTTCTCTACGAGTTGGTTTTGTTACTGATGCATCGGCGCAAACCCGGCGGGCTTGCCAGGTCAGCGCATGCGACTTTGCGCGAAGAATGGTTCGCCGCGATTTCTCTCCAACCGGGCTCGGAGATTCTGGCGGTGCAGACCCTGCGCAATTCCCTGATGTCGGCCACCATGACCGCCTCGACGGCCGTGCTGGGCCTGGTAGGTACGGTGACGCTGGCGACGCCTGCGTTGCACGCGACCTTCGGCGCCCCGGAGGGCGTTGGACTGGATTTCAGCGCACGCCTTGCGTTGGATCTCGTGCTCATGGCGCTGCTCTTCGCCTCGTTGGTCTGTTCCGCAATGGCGGTGCGCTACTACAACCACGCAGGATTCATCTGTTCGATGCCGGTCGCCTCGGCCGCGCGCGAGCGATGGTCCGCTGTAGGTGCGAGCCATTTGCGCCGCGCCGGAATTCTCTATAGCTGGGGTTTGCGGCACCTGATGCTCATCGCCCCCATCCTGGCGGCAATTGTTCATCCGCTCGCGGGACCCATCGCGGCGGTCGTCCTCGTTGGCGTGCTGTTCTGGTTGGACCGGATTCCGCAGCGTCAGCTCTGAGCAGCAGCGGTCACAGTGACCGGCGCAGCTTCTGACTTTCTCATTTGCCTCGCAAGTGCCAGCCATGCGCCCGCGGCAATCCCGCACATCGCCAACAGCGACCCGGATGACAACATGGCCAAGCCCGTCACGCCATTTCCTAACGAACAGCCCAGTGCGGTGACGCCGCCGAAGCCCATCAGCAAGCCGCCGGCCGCATGATTTCCCAGCTCACGAGGCGTGCGGAATGACTCTACGCGGAAGTCGCTCCGGAGTCTGGCAGTGATGAACGCGCCGAGGAGGACCCCCAACGACAGCGTGACGCCGAAGGTGGCGACGGTTGCCTTGTCCGACCACAGGGTCAGCAGGTCCAGTGCATGGCCCATCGGCGCCGAAAAGGATAGCGCTTCCGGCCGCTTGGACTGGGTCCCGAGCCACGCGGGCTCCAGCGTTTCCGGATGTTCCGGCACGAAGCCGACGCTGCCCGTCAGAAAGAATGCCATCCCCACAATCAAGCCGACCACGACGCCGCCGACCCAGTGGCCGGTGTCGATCCGGGAACGCACGCGCCACGCTAAAACAAACACGGCAGCAGCAAAAGCAGCAGTCATTGCCCAGCGCAGCACGGTGGGCGATACCGACAGCGCCCGACCCAGCAAGCCGCCGAGGTCTTGCGGGCCGGCCAAAGTGGCGCTCACCGCGTCCAGAACGCCGCTGCGCACGGGAGCATACGCGCCACGCAAGGTCATCAGCGCAACGATCGCCACCACGACCAAGGTCGCGGCCGCCTTGAGATCGCCCTGACCCGCCTTGACCAGGCAGCGCTGCGGACATCCCCCGGCAAGAGCCATCCCGTAGCCGAACAGCAGACCGCCCACCAAATAGGACAGCCAGGGAAAACGTTCACTCCAGTAGATCGTCCGGCTCGCGTCGAGCAGCCCGGAACTCACCAGCGCCTGCACGCAGATGGCGCCGACTGCAATGGCCAGGAACCATGCCACCAGCCGGCCCGGACCGCGAAATGCGACCCAGTCGGCGATGGCGCCGCGCACGCAAAAGCGGGTCGCCTGGCCGACCGCACCCATGGCCAGGCCGAGGCCGAGACCGCCCCATACAACGATCATGGAAAGGGTGCGGGGGTCGAGGTCGGGGCGCATGGGGCGTGGGGTCCAAGTTGGAGACGCACGCGCGCACGGCGGCATCTGAACCTGCGATTTTACCGGCAGCGTGCCGGAAGCGCTGCCGCTCGCTGGGAGCCCTTCACGTCAGCATGTCGGCCCAGATATTCTTCGCCCAGTTCATTGCATACACCCCTTCGAGTTCCGTCGGCTCCGGACTGAGGCCACCGGACCCCGGCACGGTCTTGAACGTCTTCTCTGCGGCGACGTAAGAGTGCACGCTGGCCACGTGGACAACTTTTTTGTCGTCCACGAAGCTGTAGCAGGTGTTCGTCAGCATTGGCGCTGGATTGACGCTCCAGCCGGACAGCTGCGCGACGATGGCCGCGGCCGCCACCTTCGCATGGTTGTTCGCCATATGCCCGCTCTTGGGCATGCCGGGCGCAATCTGGATGGCGTCGCCGAGAACATGGACGTCCTTGGCCGCCGTCGACTCGAACGTCAGGTAATCGACACCGCACCAGCGGTTGTTCGCGAGGTTGCTCAGTCCGCTCTGCACGGCGATGTCGCCGGCCCGCATGGCAGGCAGCACGTTGAGCACGTTGGCCTTGACGTCTTCATGCACCTCGAACTTCAGCACTCCGGTGCGCGCATCGACGGCAACCGCCTTGTGCTGCGGCCGGTATTCCACCATGCCTTTGTACTGATCGGCCCAGACCTTTTTGAACAAGGCGCCTTTGGAGGTGACATCGGGATTGGCATCCAGAATCAACACCTTGCTGCGCGGCTTCGCGTTCTTGAAGTACCAAGCGACTTGACAGGCGCGTTCGTACGGTCCGGGAGGGCAGCGGTAAGGTTGCTCCGGGATGCTGATGGCGTAGACCCCTCCGTCCGGCATGCTCTCCAGTTGGCGCCGCAGTGTCGTCGTCTCGGCACCGGCCTTCCACGCCTGCACCACGCTTCCAGACGCGTTGGCGGCCTGCAGCCCCTCGACGGTGTCGAACAAAAGCCCGACCCCCGGAGAAACGACCAGCTTGTCGTAGCGGATCACGGCGCCTGCGCCGAGCGTGACGGTCTTGGCGCGCGAGTCGATCGATCGGACCATGTCCTTGACCACCTTGACCCCATGATTGCGCGCCAAACCTCCATAGGGGATGGTGATCTCATCGATGCGCTTGCTGCCGCCAACGACCAGGTTGGAGATCGGGCATGAAACGAACTGGTCGGCGGGTTCGATCAGGACCACGTCGATCTTGTGATCGGAAAGCAGGCAAACGTACTTGGCTGCGGTCGTGCCGCCATAGCCGCCGCCGAGCGCGCCGCAGGTGCCAACGCGGATCGCCTGTCGCAGGCCGAGGTCGC
>JBKJTX010000397.1:0-7496 GCA_046590315.1 Ramlibacter sp.
GGCCTTCGAGAATGGCGTCGGCAATGCCTCGCGCATAGAGGGTCACGGCCTTGGACGAGTCGTCGTTACCGGGAATCACGTAGTCGATGCCTTCGGGCGAATGGTTGGAGTCAACCACGCCGACCAGCGGGATGCCCAGCTTCTTGGCTTCGGACACGGCAATCTTGTGGAAGCCCACGTCGATCACGAAGATGGCGTCCGGCAGGGCGTTCATGTCCTGGATGCCGCCGATGTCCTTCTCCAGCTTTTCCATCTCGCGAGCGAACATCAGCTGCTCTTTCTTGCTCATGGCGTCAAGGCCGCCTTCCTGCTGAGCCTTCATGTCCTTCAGGCGCTTGATGGACGTCTTGACGGTCTTGAAGTTGGTCAGCATGCCGCCCAGCCAGCGCTGGTCGACAAAGGGCACGCCGGCGCGCTTGGCTTCCATCGCCACCGTCTCGCGGGCCTGGCGCTTGGTGCCGACCATGAGAATGGTGCCGCGGTTGGCCGCGAGCTGCTTCACGAACTTGGTCGCTTCCTGGAACAGCGGCAGCGATTTTTCCAGGTTGATGATGTGGATCTTGTTGCGATGGCCGAAGATGTATGGGCCCATCTTGGGGTTCCAGAAGCGGGTTTGGTGGCCAAAATGGACACCGGCTTCCAGCATTTCGCGCATGGAGACTGACATGTGATTTTCCTGAAGGTTAGGTCTAAAATCCAACCCGAAATCGCCGCTGCGTCTGGCGCAAGCGACAACACCTTGATGGGCTGGATTCGCGTATCGTTTCGCTCTGAGGCACGCACACAGCGAGCATCCCCCGGCAAAACCCAAAGATTGTAGCACGTGCCCTCTTTTACTCCTCCCCGCTCCGACCTCGCTGGCACTCGCGCGCGGCTGCTTTCCGGTATTGGCAGCGCAGCCGATGAGCTCGAGACTTCCATCGCCTTGGCGGAAACGCCAGCCTGCGCGCATGCTTTTGTCAAAACATCTTTCAACGCTGCGCGGGCACAAGCGACCGCTGCGGGCATCGCGGCCCGACCCCTGGCCGGGCTAGCCGTCTCGGTGAAAGACCTGTTCGACATAGCCGGTGAAGTGACCGCTGCCGGTTCGCGCGTGCTCGAAAACGCGCCGCCGGCGGCATGCGACAGCCCGGCCGTAGCACGGCTGAAAGCCGCAGGGGCGGCACTGCTAGGCCGCACGAACATGACCGAGTTCGCGTTCTCGGGGGTCGGCGTCAACCCGCACCATGGGACGCCGGCCAATCCTGCTGACGCAACAACGCTGCGCATCCCCGGCGGTTCGTCCTCCGGCGCCGCCGTTTCCGTTGCGACGGGCGCGGCCTTCATCGGCTTGGGCTCAGACACTGGGGGATCCATTCGCATACCGGCGGCGCTTTGCGGCATCGTGGGCTTCAAGAACACCGCGCGCCTTACGCCCAGCCAAGGCACGGTGCCGCTCTCGACCACGCTGGATACGGTGTGCGCCATGACCCGCTCCGTAGGCGATGCGATCACCGTGCACGAGATCCTCGCGAACCGGACAGTGACGCGCAGCCAGGCCCCGCTGTCGGCCTATCGCCTGGCCGTCGGACAGACCAGCATGCTTGACGGTCTCGATCCCACGGTGAGCGCCGCATTCCAACGCGCGCTGCAGACCCTGCGTGCTGCAGGCGCCCGCATCGAGGACCTCCCGCTGTCCGAAATTCGCGACCTCGGCAACCTCCAGGCCACCGGCGGCTTCTCTGCTGCTGAAAGCTACGCCTGGCACCGCGAGCTGCTGGCGAGGCGCGCCGACGGCTACGATCCGCGCGTGCGCACGCGCATCGAGCGCGGCGCCGGCATGAAGGCCCACGAATACATCGAGCTCATCCGTGCACGGCAGGCGTGGATCGGCCGCGTCTCGGCGGCGCTGAACGGGTTTGACGCGGTGCTCTCGCCGACGGTCGCGATCGTCGCGCCGCCAATCGCTCAGGTTGCACCCGGCTCGGCGCGCGACGACGAATTCTTCCGCGTCAACGCCCTCTTGCTGCGCAACCCCAGCGTCGTCAACATGCTCGACGGTTGCGCGATCTCGATTCCCTGCCATGTGCCGGGTGAACTCCCTGTGGGCCTCATGATCTGGCAAAGTGCGATGCGTGACGACACGGTATTGAACATCGCGCTGCAAGCCGAAGCCGTTTTCGCAAGAACAACAGGGATTTCATGAGCGTTGCGTTTCGCAGCAAGGGGCGGCCATGAAGGTCGCCGTCATCGGCGCCGGCATCATCGGCGTCACCACGGCCTTCGAGCTGGCCGTCGACGGGCACGATGTCACGGTGTTCGAGCGCCGCTCTTCCGCAGCAGAGGAAGCCAGCTTCGCCAACGCCGGCGTCGTGGCACCCGGCTACGTCACGCCCTGGGCAGCCCCGGGCATGCCCGGCAAGGTCGCGCGGTTCCTCTTGCGCGAGCATGCGCCCGTTCGCATCAGCTTGCCCCTGTCGCGCGAGGACATCGCCTGGATGCGCCAGTGGTACCGCTCTTGCGACCTGGCCACCTATACCGCGAATCGCCTGCGCATGCAGCGACTGGCGTTCTACAGCCGCTCGCGACTGCACGACATCACCGAGCATTTTCAACTGGACTACGCGCGCAGCGTGGGCTACATGGTGCTGCTGCGCGGAGATCAAGACCGCAAGCTGGCGCAACCGGGCCTGCAGGTGTTGCGCGACGCCGGCGTCACGCTCAAGGAAGTGTCGGAAGCAGAAGCCCGGGCCATCGAGCCCGCCCTCAATCCCGACACGCCGTTTGCCGGAGGCATTCATCTGCCGGAGGACGAAGTGGGGAACTGCCGGCAGTTTGCGCTGCTGCTCAAAGCCGAAGCGCAAACGTCCGGCGTGAAATTTGAATTCAATACGGCCGTGGAGCCGCTCAATCCCGCTGGCCCGGGGTCGCTGCGCGTCTGGCTACTCGGGGACCAGGCGCCCACGCTGCGGCACTTCAATGCCGTCATGGTGTGCGGTGGCGTCGACTCGGCCGCCTTGTTGCGCCCGCTGGGCCTGAACATCCCGTTGGCTGCCGTTTACGGCTACTCGATCAGCGCGCCGATTCGCGAACCGCTGAATGCGCCGCGCAGCGGCCTCATGGACGAGCGCTACAAGGTGGCGATTTCGCGCATGGGCAATCGCGTTCGCGTGGCGGGCAGCGCGGAGATCGGCGGCGCGCCCGACAAAAAGCGCCCCGCCGCCATCCTGACGCTCTACAAGGTGCTGCACGACTGGTTTCCCGGCGCGGCCAAGCTCGCCGCCGGTGGCGCGGGCGTGCAAGAGTGGAAAGGCGCGCGGCCCATGCTGCCGGATGGCCCGCCTCTCATCGGCGCGACGGGCGTGCCCGGCGTCTGGATCAATCTGGGCCACGGCTCAAGTGGCTGGGCCCTCGCATGCGGCAGCGCACGAGTGGTTGCGGACCTGATGGCCGGACACAAGCCCGAGGTCGACATCGAGGGCCTCGGCGTGGAACGGCTCGCCGCTTAGGGCCCGGCGCGGCAGGTGCCAGAATCGCGCCATGCAACGCGTGACCCCTCACCGCCGCTGGCCACTCTTCGATGTGGCCGCGACGCGCGCAATAGAGCGCAGCGTGCAAGCCTCGCTTGTGCCCCACGCCTTGATGCAGCGCGCCGGCCTGGCCGGCGCCCGGCTGGCCATCGCGCTGGCGCCCTACGCGAAAACGTTCTGGATTGCCTGCGGGCCGGGCAACAACGGTGGTGACGGCTTTGAAGCTGCCATGCACCTGAAGCAATGGGGCAAGGAACCGATCGTGACGTGGCTCGGCGATGAAGCGAGCGCGCCTCTGGATGCGCTGGCTTCGTTGCAGCGAGCTCGGGGCGCAGGCGTCACTCTGACCGCCCTGCCGCCTCCACAATGGGACTTCGCGCTCGACGCGCTCGTGGGCCTGGGCCTTGCCCGGCCGCTTGACGGGCGCGCTGCCGAGTGGGCCGCGCTGCTAAATGGCAACGTTCAGCGGGTGCTGGCGGTAGACGTCCCGTCCGGCCTGAACGCCAACACCGGCGCTGCTGCCGGGGTCCACGCGGCTCACACGCTGAGCCTGCTCACGCTGAAGCCCGGCCTCTTCACCGGGACCGGGCGCGACGCGTCGGGCACCGTCTGGTTCGACGACCTGGGCGTCGCGATCGATCGACAACCTGTGGCATGGCTCTCGGCCTCGGCCGTCGACACGCCGCGGGCGCATTCGTCGCACAAGGGCTCGTACGGCGACGTCGCGGTAGTCGGCGGCGCCCCGGGCATGGCTGGCGCCGCGCTGCTCGCGGCCTCGGCGGCCCTGCACTCGGGCGCCGGGCGTGTGTTTGTCTCTTTGCTCAACGACGACACACCGACAGTGGACACGGCGCAGCCGGACCTCATGTTCAGGCGCTGGGATTCACTGGACTTCGCCGCCCTGGCCGTGGTCTGCGGTTGTGGCGGCGGCGACGCGGTGCGGGCTGTGCTGCCCAAAACCCTGTCGACAGCGCGCACGCTCGTGCTCGACGCCGATGCGCTCAACGCGGTCGCCGCCGACCCCCAGCTTCAGTCGTTGTTGCAGGCACGTTCGCGGCGAGGCCGTCCCACGGTGCTTACGCCGCACCCCCTGGAAGCCGCGCGCCTGCTCGGTACGAGCACCGCGCAGGTCCAGCAGGACCGGCTCGCGGCCGCAGCGCAGTTGGTGCAGCGCTTCGGAAGCAGCGTGGTGCTGAAGGGTTCAGGTACGGTTGTGGCCGCTCCAGAGCAGTTGCCACTGGTCAACCCGACGGGCAGTGCGCGGCTCGCGATTGCCGGCACCGGGGACGTGTTGGCGGGAATGATCGCGGCGCGGCTAGCGAATGGCGCAAACGCCTTTGATGCGGCCGCGAGCGCGGTGTATGCACATGGGCTTGCAGCCGATCGGTGGCGGACGGACCGCCCGCTGACAGCGAACGCGTTGGCGCACGGCTGGGTTGCCGGTCCACCCCACGATGACGAAATCTAGCCGCGCCCCACGAACGGCATCTTCGTTGCCATCACCGTATGGAACAGCACATTGGCTTCCAGTGGCAGGTTCGCCATGTACAGGATGGACTGGCCGACGATGTTGACGTCCATCATCGGCTCGGCCGCGATCTGTCCATTGGCCTGAGGCACGCCTTTGGCCATCCGCGCGGCAAGCTCGGTCAGGGCATTGCCGATGTCGATCTGACCCACTGCAATGTCGTACTTTCGCCCGTCGAGCGCTGCCGTCTTGGTCAAGCCCGTCACCGCGTGCTTGGTCGCCGTGTAGGCGATAGAGTGCGGGCGCGGTGCATACGCGGAGATCGAGCCATTGTTGATGATGCGCCCGCCCATCGGCGACTGCGCCTTCATCACCCGGAAGGCCTGCTGGATGCCGTAGAACATGCCGTTCAGGTTGGTGTCCACCACGCGCTTCCATTGGTCCAGCGGCAAGTCTTCCAACGGCCCCGCGGCCGCGCCGACACCGGCATTGTTGAACAACATGTCGACGCGGCCCCAGGCCTTCACTGTCGCGGCGAACAAGGCTTCGACCGACGCGGGATCGGTCACGTCGGTGGGCACAGCCAAGGCGCGATCGCCGGCGTTGGCCTGCGTCATGACCTCGTCAAGCGGCTCTTTACGCCGTCCGGCGATGGCGACACGCCAGCCGTCCGCCAACAGCGCGAGCGCCGCCGCCTTGCCGATTCCGGTGCCGCCGCCGGTGACGATCGCCACGCGGCCTGCCCTTGCGCTGTTATCTGCCATAGTGTTCTCCTGTCCTAGCGCCGCGGCTTGCGGCTCTTGCTCTTGCCGGCGGCCTTCTTCACGGCGGCCTTGAGCGATTGGATCGGTGATTTCGGCTCAGGCGCGACTTTCTTCGCTGCGCGCTTGGCCGACGACTTGGCCGGCACGCCGGCGCCCGCAACGCCCTTGTCCTTCATCGCGCGCGAGACCAGCTCTTCGCCTTCGCGCACCAGACGGAAGTCGATCTTGCGGCCATCGAGGTCAACGCGGCTGACCTGTATCCGCACCCGCGATCCGATGGCGTAGCGGATGCCCGTGCGCTCGCCGCGCAGCTCCTGCCGGGTCTCGTCGAATTTGAAGTATTCGCCTCCCAGCTCGGTGATGTGGACCAGGCCCTCCACGTACATCTGGTCAAGTGTGACAAAAATTCCGAACGTTGTTGCCGCCGTGACCACGCCGCCATATTCCTCGCCAAGGTGCTCACGCATGTACTTGCACTTGAGCCAGGCCTCGACGTCGCGGCTGGCCTCGTCGGCGCGGCGCTCATTGGCACTGCAATGCAGGCCCGCGGCTTCCCAGGCCTGCATTTCCCGGCTGAGGGGCGGCGGCGGCTTCTTCAGACGGTTCTGAGGCGCCTTGACACGGGTCGCGAGACGGCGGGCAAGCTTCTCGTGTGCTTCGCCGGGCGTGGGCAGCACCGGCAGCGCGTACCGTTCGTTTCGCAGCACCGCCTTGATCACGCGGTGCACCAGCAAATCCGGATAGCGGCGGATCGGACTTGTGAAGTGTGTGTATGCGTCGTAGGCCAGGCCGAAGTGACCGGCGTTGACGGGCGTGTAGATGGCCTGCGACATCGAACGCAGCAGCATGGTGTGAATCTGCTGCGCGTCGGGGCGCTCCTTCACTGCCTGCGCAATACGCTGGAATTCGGCTGGCAGCGGGTCCTCGGTAATCGTGAGCGGAACGCCCATCGCCTTGAGATAGCCGCGCAGCACGTCCTTCTTTTCGGGCGTCGGGCCTTCGTGCACACGAAAGAGGCCCGGCTGTTTGCTTTGCTGGATAAAGTCCGCGCTGCAGACGTTGGCCGCCAGCATCGCTTCTTCTATTAACCGATGCGCATCGTTGCGAGTGCGCGGCACGATGCGCTCAATGCGGCCGTTCTCGTCGCAGATGATCTGCGTTTCGGTTGTCTCGAAGTCGACGGCGCCGCGCACATCGCGTGCCTTGAGCAGCGCGCGGTAGACGTCGTGCAGGTTCTCCAGGTCGGAAATGCGTTCCTTGCGGCGCATGGCCTCCGGGCCCCGTGTGTTGGCAAGGATGGCTGCTACTTCGGTGTACGTAAAGCGCGCGTGGCTCCACATCACAGCCGGATAAAACTGGTACGCGTGAATCTCGCCGGTGGCACCGATCAGCATGTCGCAGACCATGCACAGCCGCTCGACCTCAGGATTCAGGGAACAAAGCCCGTTGGAGAGCTTCTCCGGCAGCATGGGAATTACCCGCCGCGGGAAGTACACGCTGGTGGCGCGGTCATACGCGTCGACATCGATCGCGCTGCCCGTCTCCACATAGTGGCTCACGTCGGCGATCGCCACCAGCAGGCGCCAACCTTTGCCGCGGCCCGCCTTGGCCGGCTCGCAATACACGGCGTCGTCGAAGTCGCGCGCGTCTTCGCCGTCGATGGTAACCAGCGGCACGTCGGTCAAATCGACGCGGTGCTTCTTGTCCTGCGGCCGCACCTTGTCCGGCAGTGAACGCGCGAGGCCGATACACGCA
>JBKJTX010000470.1:0-8802 GCA_046590315.1 Ramlibacter sp.
CCAAAGCCCATGTAGTTGCTCTGGATGAAGCTCACCATCATGCCGTTCTGGTCAGCGGCAGTGAGGTAGATGGTGCCGCCCTTCACCGGGTTACCCGCCTGGAAGTTCTGCGCGCGCTTCATGTCGATCAGCTTGGCGCGGCTGGCCAGGTAAGCATCGTCCAGCATCTGCTCGGTGGTGACTTCCATTTCGGAACGCTCTCCCACGTAGCGGTAGGTGTCGGCGAAGGCGAGCTTCATCGCCTCGATTTGCAGGTGCTGCGAGTCGGCGCTGTCCACCGCCAGACTGGCCATGTCAAACTTTTCGAGAATGCCGAGCGCGACCAGTGCGGCGATGCCCTGGCCGTTCGGCGGAATCTCGTGCAGCGTGTGGCCGCGGTAGTTGCGCGCGATGGGCTGGACCCACTCCGGCTTGAACCGCGCAAAGTCCTGCGCCGTGAGCACGCCGCCTTGCGCTGTCGAAAATTTCTCGACGGCTTGCGCGATCTCGCCGCCATAGAACGCCTGGCCCTTGCTCTCCGCGATGGCGCGCAGGCCTTGCGCCGCGGCCTTGAACTGAAACAGTTCGCCCACTTGCGGGGCGCGACCCCAGGGCAGGAAGGCTTCGGCAAACCCAGGCAGGCCGCTCAAATCCGACGTGGCCGCCGCCCACTTCTGTTGCACGACCACGGGCAGGAGGTAGCCGCGTTCAGCAATCTCGATAGCGGGCTCGAGCAGATCAGCAAAGGGCAACTTGCCGAAGCGCTCCGAGAGTGCCACCCAGCTCGCCACAGCGCCGGGCACGGTGACAGCGTCGATGCCCCGCTTGGGCGGCGTGCGCGCATCGGCGCCGTACTTGCGCCTGAAGTAGTCAGGCGTCCAGCCCGCGGGCGCCGGGCCGGATGAATTGAGGCCATGCAGTTCCTTACCGTCCCAAAGAATCGCGAACGAATCGCTTCCCAAGCCGTTGCTCACGGGTTCGCAAATGGTCATGGCGGCCGCAGCGGCGATGGCCGCGTCGACCGCATTCCCGCCCTTCCAGAGCATGCGCAAGCCGGCCTGCGCGCCCAGCGGATGCGAAGTGGACACGACGTTGCGCGCGAAGACGGGCAAGCGCGTGCTGGGATAGGGGTTGTGGTGATTGAAATTCATAAGCTTTTACTCTGCCGTGATGCGTCGTTCCGCGATGATTTTCTTCCACTTGGCGCTGTCGGTTGCCACCATGGACGCGAACTGTTGCGGCGCGCCACCGACAGGCTCGATGCCCAAGCGCGCCAACCTGTCCTTCACCTCCGCTTCTTGCAGCGCCTGGTTCAATGCCAAATTGATTCGCGCGACCAGATCGGCAGGCAAGCCCTTGGGACCATACATCCCGAACCAGGTGTTCGATTCAAAGCCCGGCACCGTCTCGGCGATGGCCGGCAGTTCTGGCAGCAATGGCGAGCGCTTGAGTGAGGTGATGCCCAGCGCCCGCAGGCGACCTTCCTTCACGTGCGGCAAACCGCTCGGAAGCGAGTCGAACAGCACGTCGACCTTGCCGCTCACCAAGTCGGGAATCGCGAGGGCCGTTCCGCGGTAGGGAATGTGGACCAGAAACAGGCCCGTCTGCGCCTTGAAGTATTCGGATGTGAGATGCACGACAGTGCCATTGCCGCTGCTCGCGTAGTTGAGTTTTCCGGGGTTCTTGCGCGCCAGGTCGATCCACTCTTTCACGGTCTTTGCCGGCGACGCATTGGGTATCACCATGATGTTGGGCGCATTGCCGACATGGACGATGGGCGTGAAGTCCGCCACGGCGTCATACGGCAGCTTGTTGTTGAAGCTCGGGCCGATGGAATGGGTGCTGCTGGTCGCCAGCAACAGCGTGTAGCCGTCCGCCGGCGCCTTGGCAACGACATCCGAGCCGATGGTGCCACCCGCGCCCGGCTTGTTGTCCACGACGATGGTGGTGTTCAACTTCTCGCCCATCTTTTGCGAAACGGCGCGGGCGAAGATGTCGGTCGCGCCGCCAGCTGGGAACGGCACCACCAGGCGGATTGGCTTGTTGGGGTAGCCGGCCTGCGCCATGGCGGAGCTAGCCACCACGGCCACGGCGGCGCTGATAAGAAAACTGCGTTTTTTCATGGTCTTTCTTGGGCGGAAAGCCATTATTGCCGCACCTGCAACTGCAGGGCCTACACTTCGCCGCGATGAAGAAACAAGACATCGGCCCGTTCTTCGCCACGCTGCGTGCGGCCAACCCGCTGCCCACGACCGAACTGGCGTTCACGACCCCGTTCGAGCTGCTTGCCGCCGTGCTGCTTTCCGCGCAAGCCACCGACGTGGGCGTGAACAAAGCGACGCGCAAGCTCTTCCCTGTAGCCGGCACGCCGCAGGCGATTCTTGACCTTGGTTTGACGGCACTGGAGGGTCACATCAAGACCATCGGCCTGTACCGCACCAAGGCCCGCAACCTGATGAAGACCTGCGAGATCCTGGTGCGCGAGCACGACAGCGAAGTGCCGCGCACGCGCGAAGCCCTGGAGGCGTTGCCGGGCGTGGGCCGCAAGACGGCGAATGTGGTGCTCAACGTGGCCTTCGGCGAAGAGACGTTGGCCGTGGACACCCACATCTTTCGCGTGAGCAACCGGACCGGCCTCGCGCCGGGCAAGGATCCGCTAGCCGTTGAGCAAGCGTTGATGAAGCGCGTACCTGAGGAATACCTCGCCGATGCCCACCACTGGCTGATCCTGCACGGCCGCTATGTGTGCGTGGCGCGCACGCCTCGATGCTGGGAATGCGCAGTGATCCAGTACTGCGACTACCGACCGAAGACCCCGCGACCCGACGTAGACCAACCGGCCGCCGGTTGAGCAGCTACCAGTGATATCGTTCGTCCAGCGACCTCCATCGATGAACCCTAACGCCAATTTTTACGAGACGCTGGGCATTGCGACGAGCGCGTCGCCGGACGACGTGCGCACCGCGTATCGGCGCCTGGCTCGCAAGTATCACCCCGACCGCTACGAGGGCCGCGGCGACTCCGCCGACATCATGGCCCGCATTAACCAGGCGTACGCCGTGCTGTCCGATCCGCACGCGCGATCGGAGTACAACGCCTTGTTGCGACCCACCCGGCCGGCGCCCATGGGTCCAAGCGCGGCTGAGATTGCCGCGCGCGATAAAAAGCCTTGGGTGATGCTGTGGATCATCACTTCGCTCATCGTGCTGGCCGTCGGCTGGGTCGCGGTGCGCACGCTGGTCCCCACGCCGGCGCCGCCGCCCATTCCAACAATGTCCAAGGCCGCACCCGTCGACAACGGCGTGATCGACAAGTCCGCTACCCAGCGCAACTGATCTTCAGGGACGTTCATGGAAACGGAAAAGATGGAAGAGATGCTCACGCTTTACAGCGAGAACATCAATGGCTTGATGGAAAACCAGCTCGCGCTCACGGCGCAGGTGCAGGTGTTGCAAGCCGCGCTCGCCACGGCTTTGCTACATCACCCCGACCGCGGTGCGTTGCTGAAGACCTTCCAGCAGTACATGAAAATTTCCAAGCAATCGGCGCCGCAGCTGGCCTCGCGCATGGAAGCGCTGGAGAGCGGCATGCTGGCGCTGCTGGGGCAGCACCAAGCCTGAACCTGCCTCGCTCAGGTAACGAGTCCGACACGGCGACGCTGGCCGAAGCCGGGCAGCACCTGTGCAAGCTGCGCATCGCCGAGCCTGAACTGTTGCTCCAGAAGATCCCCGATGATGTCGCGAAAGTCGGTGGTGATGGCCAGATCGCGCCCTTCGTATCGGGCCAAAGACGCGATGCCCGGCCACTCGCCCAGCACGCGCCCGCCCCTGCTCGGTCCGCCCAGCACGAAGGCCACGTTGCCGTGTCCGTGGTCGGTGCCGCCGGTGCCGTTCTGCGCCACGGTTCGGCCGAATTCCGACATCACCAGGATGCTGGTCTCTTGCAAGCGGTCGCCCAGGCCGCGCGCGAGTGCCTCCAGCGCCTGCGCCAGCAGCGTGAACCGGTTGGTGAGCTGGCCGCGGCCGCCGCCCTGGTTGGCGTGCGTGTCCCAACCGCCCACGGGAACGAAAGCCAGCCGTATGCGTGAGTCGCGCGCCATGAGCTGGCCGAGGCGGGCCGTGTCCCGCGAGAGCCCGCCGAGCGACAACGCGCCGATGTCGGCCTTCGGATCGTCGCTGGCCAGGTTGCCCATGATCTCGCCGCGTGTCGCAGTCGCTTCGCGCACAGTTTGGTCCAGCCGGTCGTTGCCTGCATAGAGCTGGGCAAAGGCCGACGCCAGCTCCGGCCGATCGATGGCGCTCTTGGCGACTGCCCCGTTGCCGCTGGCCAGCGATGCAACCGCCGCTTCGCCCGCGAAAATGCGCGGCATGACCGGCCCGAGGTTGAGGGCTTGCAGGCGCTGCGATGCCGGCGTGGCGTGTGGGCCCGCGAGCATCGCCGACATGCGGTTCATCCAGCCGTCGGGCGTCGTCTTGCGGCCGGGCGTGCCCGACTCCATGTAGTCCTGCGCATCGAAGTGCGAGCGGGTCGGATCGGGTGACCCGCTGGCGTGGATGAAGGTCAGCTGTTGGCTCTCCCAATAGGGCATCAGGGCGCGAAAGCCCGGGTTCAATCCGAACAGGCTGGTGAGGGGGATCAACCCGTCAGGTTCGCCCGGCCGCGCAATCGCGATGACGGGCCGCTCCTGGTAATACGCGCTTTCGGCATATGGGGCCAGCAGCGACAAGCCGTCCATCGCGCCGCGCAGCAACACGACGACCAGGCGCGCGGGACGTGCCCCCGGCATGGAGGGATTCGGTTGCGCCAGCGCGATCTGGATTCCGCCCGCGCCTAAGAGCGCGCCGGCGCTGGCCAGCTTCAGAAGTTCTCGCCGACCGATGCGGTGCTGAGCCATGCGATGTGGATTCATGCGATCCTCCTTCAGCGGTACATCATGCCGGGACCGCCCAGCACGAGCGCGATCGCCACCCCCGGTTCGGCACGCCGTTGCAACGCCACTTCACGCGTGGCCGGTGTGACCAGCGGACCGAGCTGGTCGATCAGATCCTCCAGCGCCAGTCCACCCGTCAGTCGCTCCTGGCCGAAGCGGCGCTGGCCCAATTGCGTGGCGAATGCGAGGCGCTTGTTCATGCCGTCGGGGCTGAGCCAGGCGCTTTCGGTGTTCTTGTAGCCGTCGGGGGTCTGGCAACCGTACAAGGGCATGCCCTGCGCGGCGAGCTGGCTCAGAAGCGGCTGCACATTCGGTATTTCCCAACCGCCGGCGCGCAGCGAAGAGAGCGCGAAGTGATACGGCGACTTGAACTTGGCACCCATGTTCCCAGGTGCCCAGAAGGCATCACTTCCGAAGAGCGCGCGCAGCACCGGAACGATCTGGCCATCCTGCGCGCTGAACACGGCGGCCAGCCGCTTCACCAGCCCCGCGTCGGGCCTGTCGTTCACGAAATACTGGGCCAGCTTGAAAGCGATATGGCGCGCAGTGGCCGGATGCCTGGCCAGCACGTCGAGCGCCAACTCCCCCTCGGCCTGTCCTTGCGCGGTGATCCGCTGTCCCAGCCACTGCTTCTCGCCTGCGTCGTGCGTCCGCGGGTTGAACCAGAATCCGGGCATGTCGGTGGCACCGGCACGCGGCATCGCAGCGCCAACGGCATCGGCACGCGGCGACACGAGTGTCCAGCCCGTCAGCATGCGGGCCAGCTCGGTCACGTCCTGCTGCGTATAACCGCCGTCCGCGCCGAGTGTGTGCAGCTCCATCAGTTCGCGCGCGTAATTTTCGTTCAAGCCCCGGCCACGCGCCTTGCCTTGCGGCCCCACGCTGGACCAGTTGTCCAGGTAATAAAGCATCGCCGGATGGTGCGCGGTGGCTCCCAGCAAGTCGCGAAAACGCCCCATTGCGAACGGCCGAATCGCGTGGTGCTCGTAGTGCCCCATCAGCACGCGGGTGAAGTTTTTGTTCTGGAACACGTTGAAGTGGTTGAACCAGAAATCCACCATCACTTCTTCGAGCTGGCGCGGGCTCTCCAGTGCCCGGTACAGGCGCGACTCATAGGCCGGCAGCTGAAGACTGCGCACGTAGCGGCCGAGCGGAGTGGCTTGGCGCCCACGCGCGACCTCGGCTTCGGACATGACCGCGGCGGCCTCGCCAACCGGCATGGGCTGCGCGACATCACGCGCAAGTCTGTTCTCGCGCGTGAGGTCCGCGAGTTCGCGAATCGCTGTAGCCGGGTCCATATCCAACAGCAATGACTCGTTCAATTTCTGGGCGAGGCTGGCGGGCAACGCAATTTTCCCTGGCGCCAGTTGTTGGTCAATCCAGGCCCGCGGATCGTGGGCCACGCTCGCCAAGTCACCAGGACGCGGACCGAAACCCAAGCGATTGAGCGCATGCGCGGCCGCATGCTGCGGTGTGAGCTCCCCCGCCGAACGCGAGGCCCCGAATGCCGGCAGCCGCGCGCTTCCCAGGCCCAGCGCGAACCCCGTGGCTTGCAACAATCGGCGGCGCTTGATCGTGTCCATGCAGGGTATTTTGGGGAAGCTTGGTAAGGATCAGGTAGAACGGTGGTAACAGGCAGGTAAAGGTCAAAGCCCGCGCCAGCCCCCGCCCAACGATTGGATCAGGGCAACTGCTGCCACCTGCCGGTCGGACAGCGCCTGGGCAACGGCACGGCGCGCGTTGTGGGCGGTCACCTGCGCGGTGATCACTTCCGTGTAGTTGACCTGCCCGGCCTGGTAACGATTGAGCACTTGCTGCTCGACCAAGTTGGCCGCTTGCGAAGCCTGCTCGCGCAGCGTGAGCTGCTGCTGCAGCACACGCGCAGCGACGAGCTGATCTTCAACGTCTCGAAAAGCAGCAAGCACGGTCTGACGGTAGTGCGCCGCCGCCTCTTCCAGCCCGGCGCGGGCGCCTTCCACGCGGGCCCGCGTCGCACCGGCGTTGAAGATGCTCTGTGCGATCGATGCGCCCAGCGTCCACACCAGCGCCGACGCGCTGAACAGGTCGCCAATGTGCGCGGCACCCGCACCGATGTTTCCAGACAGGCGCAAGCTCGGGTAATACGCCGCCTCGGCGATGCCGATCTGCTCATTGGCCCGCGCCGCACGCCGCTCCGCCGCGGCAATGTCCGGCCGGCGCTGCAGCAAGGTCGAGGGCACATCGACCGGAACGTCGGGCACGACACCGGCCCACTGCGGTCGCATCGGCAGTGCGAAGTTGGCAGGCGCCTTGCCGATCAGAACGGCGATGGCATGCTCCAGATTCGCGCGTTGGCGCTCGAGGCCGAGCCGGTCAACCTTGGCATTCGCCAGCTGGGTCTGCGCCTGCAGCACGTCCGTGCGCGCGACGATGCCGGCGGCGTAGCGGTTCTGCGCGATCTTCAATGTGCGCTCGTAGCCGGTGATGGTGTCAGCTTGCAAGGCGCCGGCAACATCGAAAGCGCGCAGGTTGAAGTAGTTGGTTGCCAACTCGCCCTGCACCGACAGATTGGCGGCCTGCAGGTCGGCCCGACTCGCCTGTTCGCCCGCGCGTGCACTGTCGCCGCCGCGGCCGAGCCGCCCCCACACGTCGGGCTCCCAGCCGCTGCCGATGCCGACCTGGTAGTTGCCCCGCGTGGGCGTGCTGCCACCGCCGCCGCTGCGGCTCGCTCCGACGCTCAGGTCCACCGTGGGAAACGGCGACGCCCGCTGCTCGGCCACGAGTGCGCGCGCCTGCGCGTAGCGTGCCACCGCCTGCGCAACGTTCTGGTTCGACACTTCTACTTGGGCGACAAGCTCATTGAGCACCGGATCGTTGAAGAGCATCCACCACGGTCCGCGCTCCAGCGTATCGGCCGGCACGGCGCGCACCCACTCGTCCTGACCCTCCTTGAACGCGACGGGGGTTTCGACCGCGGGCCGCTGGTAGCTGGGGCCCACCGCACACCCGGCGATCGAGAGCGCGGTAGCCAGGGCGACAAGAGAATTCAGGTTCTTTTTCATAAGGTTTGCGGCTCCCCGTGACGACCCAACTGCCGCTCCAGTGGACTGCGCCGGCGCAACTTGTCCAGCAGCAAATAGACCACCGGCGTGGTGAGCAACGTGATGACCTGGCTCGCGATCAGGCCGCCGATGATGGCCACACCCAGCGGCCGGCGCAGCTCGGCCCCCGCGCCGAAGCCGATGGCCAGCGGCAGCGCGCCCAGGCCGGCGGCCAGCGTTGTCATGAGGATGGGGCGGAATCGCAGAAGGCAGGCCTCGCGCACGGCAGCGTAGGGCGAGAGGCCGCGCGATCGCTCGGCGTCGAGCGCGAAGTCGATGATCAGAATCGCGTTCTTCTTCACGATACCGATCAACAGGAACAATCCAATGAGCGCAATGATCGACAGCTCCATCTTGAAGATCAGCAGGGCAAGCACGGCGCCGACGCCAGCCGACGGCAGCGTGGACAACACCGTGATCGGGTGCACCAGGCTCTCGTAAAGGATGCCCAGCAGGATGTAGACGACGACGATGGCGGCGAGGATCAGCATCGGCTGCTCCTTTTGCGAGTCCTGCGCTGCCCGCGCCGTGCCCTGGAAGCTGCCGCGCACGTTGATCGGCAGGCCGATCTCGGCTTCGGCCTGGCGCACCGCGGCCTGCCCGTCGTCGAGGTTGCTGCCTTCGGCCAAGTTGTACGAAATGGTGGTCGCGAGCTCCGCGTCCTGGTGATTCACGGCGCTGGCCGTCGGGCGCTCGGCGAACTTGGCAATGGACGAGAGCGGCACCATCGTGGTGGCCTTGCCGCTCACGGCCTGGCCGGTGGCCTGATCGCGCAGGCCCGGATTGATCGGGCCGCTGGTGGCGGCCGCCGTC
>JBKJTX010000494.1:0-11259 GCA_046590315.1 Ramlibacter sp.
GCGTCGGTGTGCACGCGCAGGGCCAGGAACTTGCCGTTCGCGTCCATCGCCATCTCGGCCGTGCTCGCGTGGTCGCGGCCGTGCGCATCGGTCAGGAACGATTCGCTGCGGTCGGCGGTCCATTTGATCGCACAGTTGAGCTGCTTGGCCGCCCAGGTCAGCGCGACATCTTCGGCATACAGAAAGATCTTGGAGCCGAAGCCGCCGCCCACGTCCGGTGCGATCACGCGCACCTTGTGCTCGGGCAAACCAAGCACGAAGGCGGTCATCAGCAGACGCTCGACGTGTGGGTTCTGGTTGGACACGTACAACGTGTAGTCGTCACTGGCCCGGTTGTACGAGCCGATGGCCGCGCGCGGCTCGATGGCGTTGGGCACCAACCGGTTGTTGGTGATGGAGATCTTCGAGACCTTCGCCGCCGTGGCGAACACGGTGTCCACCGCCGACTTGTCGCCGATCGCCCACTTGTAGCAACGGTTGTCTGCGGCGATGTCGTGCAGCGGCACGCCTTTTTCTGCGTCGCGAACATCCGCCACGGCTGCGAGCGCGTCGTACTCGACGTTCACGGCCTCAGCGGCGTCCCGGGCCTGTTGCAGGGTGTCGGCCACGACCATCGCGACCTGGTCACCCACATAGCGCACCTTGCCTTGCGCAAGCACCGGATGCGGCGGCTCCTTCATGGGCTGACCGTCGGTGCTGGTGATCAGCCAGCCGCACGGCAAGCCGTTCATCTTGCCTTCGGTGTCCTTGCCGGTGAACACGCGCGCGACGCCCGGCATGGCCTGCGCTTGCGCCGTGTCGATCGACTTGATCACGGCATGGGCATGCGGCGAGCGCACGAACACCGCATAGCGCTGGTTCGGCAAGTTGATGTCGTCGGTGTACTGGCCGGCGCCGGTGATGAAGCGCGCGTCTTCAACGCGGCGGACGGACTCGCCGATGTACGGCAGCTTGGAAAACTCGGATGCACCCATGTCGTACTCCTTCAGGCCGTGGACTTCATTGCGGCCCGCCCCTGCTGGACGGCCCGCACGATGTTCTGGTAACCGGTGCAGCGGCACAGATTGCCATCGAGCTGCTCACGGATCTCGGTCTCGTCGGCATCGGGGTAGCGCTTGCACAGATCCAGCGCGCTCATCAGCATGCCCGGTGTGCAGAAGCCGCATTGCAAACCGTGGCAATCCTTGAACGCGGCCTGCATGGGGTGCAGCGTGCCATCCTCGGCCGCCAAACCCTCGACGGTGCTGATCTCCGCGCCGGGATGCTGCACGGCGAGCGTGTTGCACGACTTGATCGCGCGGCCGTTGACCAGCACGGTGCAAGCGCCGCACTGCGCCGTGTCGCAGCCTACGTGCGTGCCGGTGAGACGCAGGTTTTCGCGCAGCGCGTGCACCAACAGCGTGTTGGGTGCGACGTCAACGCTAGCCTGCTTGCCGTTGACCTTGAACTGGACAAGCATGATGGTTCCTTGTGTGTTTGATTCGTCCTGCGCGGGATGGCACAGAAGGGCGATCATTGTTGAACCGCCCCTCGGGAGAGGCGCTAGGCGAAACCCTAGGTTTTCCTTCGGCACGTGCGAATTCTCAAAATGCAACGATGACAGTGCTCGACCGTACCAGATACTGCTCTGCCATAGCGCCCTGGCGTCTGTGTGGCTGCGCACAGAGAGTTCGCGCCGCACACCGTACAGTCGCGCTTGCCGTGCCTCAGCAATTGCATTCAGCCAGCCCCACGGAAGTGAGCGAGAAACCAGTGCGACCTTTCACCTTGCCAGAACGTTTCCCTCCGCGGGCAGGCGGCTAACCCATGCCGCAAATTCCCGCCTCACCGGGTTCACGCGCAGCCCGCATCATCGCCACGGCCTGCGTGCTGGCAATGCTCTACTTCGGCCGGGCATTCCTCGCGCCACTGGCGCTGGCTGCCATCCTCAGCCTGGTGATTGCGCCACTCAAGCGCAAGCTGGCGCGCATCGGGCTCGGGCACACGGCAGGCGCATTGGTGTCCGTCGTTCTCGTGGGGGCCTGCATGGCCACGGTGGCCACAGTGCTGACGTCCCAGCTGGTCGCGGTTGCGGCGGACTTGCCGCAATACAGCGAAGCCATTCGCTCCAAACTGGATCATGCCAAGGCACTGACCGTGGGCCCCCTAGAGCGCCTGGAGTCGGTGATGCGTTCCGCGGTCCCGCCGGCGCTTCCGGCCCCCGTCAGCAAGCCGCGTGCCGGACGAGCAGGCAAAGCGGTAGCCGACCCACAGCCCGCGGCCCTGCCGAGCCGCGAACCTACGACGGCCACCGGCGCGATCAGCTGGCTCTTTTCATTGGCGTGGGGCCCCGTGGGCCAGGCAGGAATTGTGCTGGTGCTGCTGGTGTTCATTCTCCTGGAGCATGAGGGTCTGCGCGACCGCATGATCAGCCTGGCCGGGGAGAGCGAGGCGGGCCGGACCATGCAGGCCGTGGAGGACGCCGCCCAGGGCATCTCCAGATTCTTCTTTTCCCAGTTCGTGGTGAACGTGACCTTCGCATTCGTGCTCGGCTTCGCCCTGTGGATCGTCGGCGTTCCGCACGCGGCCCTCTGGGGCGCTCTGGGCGGCGTAGCGCGCTTCGTCCCGTACGTCGGCGCCCTGGCCGCAGGGACGGCCATCGCCGCCTTTGCCGCTGCGGTCGATCCGGGCTGGTCTCTCATGTTCTGGAGCGCCGGGCTGTTCCTCGTGCTTGAAGCACTGGTTGCGCACCTGGTCGAGCCCCGGGTCTACGGGCAGAGCAGCGGCTTGGCGCCCCTGGGTGTGATTGTGTCCGCGCTCTTTTGGGGCGCGATCTGGGGTCCGGTCGGGCTCCTGCTGTCCACGCCCATGACCTTGTGCCTGGTCGTGGCAGGGCGCCACGTACGCGCCCTGCAGCCCATCTCGATCCTGTTCGGCGAGGCTCCAGGCTTGACTGCCGGACTGCGGCTTTACCAGCGCGCACTCTCCGGTGAACCCGGGGAGATCGTTGCCGCCGCCCGCGTCTATTTGCGGCGCAGCAACTTCGCGAGATATTGCGACCAGATCCTGCTGCCCGGCCTGGCCCTCGCCGCCGCCGACTTTCGCGCCGGGCGGATCGGCAGTGAACAGCAGGATCGCATCCGGCTCACGATCGGAGCCGTCGCGGAAACCCTCGGCGCGGGGGAGCGGCATCAAGGTGCCCGCCGGAAGCGCCGATCTACGTCGCTCCTGGAGGCGAATGTGGGCTCGCACCTGCGCGAACTGCGCGACCAGGGGCGGGGTCGCTGGCGGAGCGGGCCTGCGGTCGGGGGTTCACGGGTCGTCCTCTGTGGAGGGCTTGGTTCCATGCGCGATAACGTGCTCACGCAGCTGCTGGTGGAGGCATTTCGTGACGAAGGGATCGAGGCGCGCAACCTGGCGCTCGCCACAACCAATGACGTGTCGGATGCAACCGGGCCAGACCACGTGTCGACGGTCTTTGTCGCCTATCCGCTCGAAGAGAGTCTGGAAACCTGGCAAGCAGCCGTCAAGGATCTGCGGGCCTCATTGCCACACGCCATGCTGCTGGCCGTGAAGCTACCGCCCGAGGAAGGCGTTGCTGACGAAGCCGTCGTGCAGCAACACGTCGACCTGCTCGTTCGATCGTTCTCGGAGGCCGTCGCGTTCGAGCTCGGAGGCCGCCAAGGCGCCGCAGCCTAAGTCTCAATAAAAAAGCCCGCACGCGGCGGGCTTTTCTAAGAGAAGCAGAAGCTCAGAGCTTCTTGGCGTCGTTGGCCATTTGCTCGTCGGCCGACTTCTTCTTGGCGGCAGTCTTTTTCTTCTTCGTCTTCTTCTTGGTTTCAGCCTGGGCCTGCGCCTTGTCGCTGCCGGCCATCATGGCTTCGGGTTGCGTGGCTGACTTGTCACCGGTCTTGGCGCGTGCGTCGACTTTGGACTGGGCTGCTGCCTCAGCCTTCGGGTCGCCGCTTTTTTGGGCTTCCTTGCCAGCGGCGGAAGCAGCTTTCATGGGTGCGCCGGTATGCGCAGCTCCGAAGGAAGAGGTGGCGATGAAGCCGGCGAAGAGAATTGCGAATAGTTTGGTCAAGGGAAGCCTCGTGGGAAAAATTAAACGGCGCCCGAAGAGGCGCCTGCCCAATTAAAACTCAAGCGTGGGGTTTTCTGTTGCCCGAAAGTAAGTTGGCGAGGTTGTCCTACGCGAAGAACGCAGCGACAACGATCTACCGCAAGACCGGGTAGGGATTGATCGGTGTCCCGCGCCACCACTGGCGTTCCGGGCCCAAGCGGAAGATGGCAAAGTGCAGATGCGGCGCGTCAGCGCGCGCGTTGCCGGAACTTCCCACGTAGCCGATCACTTGTCCCCGCCGCACCTTGTCCCCCTCGCGCAGGCCCTGCGCGTACCGGGAAAGGTGCGCATAGTAATACGCGTAATTCCTCGCGGGATCGAACTGGTAGAGGGTGAGCCCGCCGGGCTTGCTCAAAAACAACTTCGCAACGCGTCCGTCCTCAACGGCGAGCACCGGCGTGCCTTCGGGCGCGGCGATGTCGAGTGCCTCGTGCACGCGATTGCCGCCCGCCCGCGCTTCCAGATAGGTGTCCACGAGTTGGTTGACCGCCACGGATTCCACCGGGACCAACAAGCGCCGGGCGCGCAACTCCTGGACGTCCAATGACGGCGCGGCGGTGGGCTGCGCTGCCGCGCCGGCGTATGCGCATGCGCACGCGACGACCGCCACACAGAGCAAACCGCCAGCTTTCAACGGCGCACATCCACCTTGAAGCCCGCCTTGGCCAGCGTGGACAGCCGCTCGGCATCCCAGTTGGTCAGGTGGATGCAGCCATTGGTTTCGGAGTGGCCGACGTTGCCCGGGTTGGCCGTGCCGTGAATGCCCCAGTGCGGCTTGGACAGGCCCATCCAGATGCTGCCGATCGGATTGTTCGGCCCCGGCGCGAGTTCCATCTTCTTTGCGTTCTTGGGTTCGTTCTTGAGCAGCACCGGGTCGTACGTGAAGCTCGGGTTCTTCACCTCGTTTTTGATCGTCATGATGCCGACGGGGAGCGGGTCGCTCTTCTCGTTGCCGATGCTGATCGGAAACGCCGCGAGTGGCTTCTTGCGAGCGTCCAGCACGTAGAGCACGCGCGCCGCCTTATCGACCTCGATGGAGACCGCCTTGGCCGGCGCCGGGCCGCCGACAACGTTCGGCGCCACGATCTCGCCGCCGGCGGCGAACTTTTTGCCCGCATTGAGCTGCTTGAGGTAAGGGACGCTGGTATGAAACCGCTCCGCCAGCGCCTCTTCAAGCGACTCATAGGGCATCGCCTTCAGTTGGCTGCGCGCATCCGGGTCCTTCGGAATCTTGTCGAACGGCCCGGCGGCGTCCTTGTCGGTGATCGTGTAGCGAACGAGGACCGGCGCCGTGTCTTCACGCAGCGATTGCCAGGTCTCGGCCGTCACAGTGCCGGAGGGCTTCAGCCCGCGTGCCAGTTGGTAGGCCTTGACAATGCGCTGCATGTTCGCCGCGTAGCGTCCGTCGATCTCGCCGCTGGAGTACCACGCGCGATCGAGCAGGATTTGCGCGCGCACCACCGCCGGACCCCGGCTGCCGCTCTTGAGGAGCGGTGCGTCGTTTGCGCTGTTCATGGCGTCGATGTCTGCGGCTTGGTTGCCGGCTGCGCTTCGGGCTGAAGTTTGCGGTTGCTTCGCGCTGGTAGCGCCTGCCGACAGTGCGAGGGCACAACCGATTGCAACGAGCCATCGACGTTGCAGAGTCATGGAACGATACGGCTGAGGCATGGGCACATTTCCTGTAGTTGGAACTGCAGTGTCGCACGCAGGAGCCCGAAACGCGGTCCCGTTAAGATCAGCCGATGATCGGCTCGATCCTCTCCATCTCGGCCGGCGCCTCGCTCGGCGCACTGCTTCGCTGGGGGCTCGCCAGCCGATTCAATCCTCTGTTCCCCGCCCTGCCGATGGGCACCTTGGCGGCCAACCTGATTGGCGGTTACCTGATCGGCGTAGCGATCGCGGTATTCGCCGACATGCCCGAGCTCTCGCCTCAGGCGCGTCTGTTCGTCGTCACCGGATTTCTCGGCGGCCTCACCACGTTTTCGACTTTCTCGGCCGAGGTAGTAACGCAGCTGCAGCAGGGCCACGCCGCCTGGGCGCTTGCGACCGCTCTGGTCCACATGCTCGGCTCCTTTGCGCTGACGGCGCTCGGCATCGCCAGCGTGGTCTGGCTGCGCGGATGAGCCGGCCCTAGGCAATCGCCCTAACGCCTCACCGATGTTTCCCCTACAGCGGACCGCGGGCCGCAATCGACACTGCATCTCTGCTTTTGCATGGATGAACGATGCCAAGTGTCTACGACACGCTCTACAACTGGGCCCGAAAGACGAGCACCTCGTTCGGTGAGCTGCGCTACGCAATTTCGCAGCGCGAGGACTCCCGACTGGATGGCGACGGCCTGGTTTACCGCCTGAAGAGCTGGCCGGAACTGCCGACCGCGAGCCGGACCGCCAATGTGTTTCGCGCGCTGTCGGTCATGAGTCACCGGCCCGTCACTCGACAGTGGATCGTCGCCCATTCAAAACTCGAGGCGAGCGAGGTCGATCGTTTCCTCGCGCGTCTCGTGAGGGAAGACGTCGTCGAGGTGATCGACATTTCGAAGTACGGACCCGACACCAGCCGGTAGCCCTCAGCCCGGCTTGGGTGCGGGCTGGATCGGGCTTTGGCGCTGCGCCATCCGATCGACCAGGTTCTTCATGTTCGACAACGACGCCAGGTGCATTGACACCAAATGCAGTTCACCGGAGCGAAAGAGCGACAGCGCCACCGCGTCGGGCAGCGCCATCAGCTTGTCTTCGTCCACCACCAGAAGGCCGTTCACCGTGAAACTGCGGCCATCTTTCAGGTCGGCCTTGGCGTTCATCTCACGCAACAGGCCCGCTTGCTCCAAGCGCTGGCAGAAGGCTTCGGTGCGACCGAATTCCCGCTGGTACAGATGAAGGAACTCCAGCGCGTTTTGCAGAAAGGGCGTGCTGTTGCCAGTGGCATCGAAGAGGGCCTCGCCTTCGCTGTCATTCAAACCGCTAAAGGCTTCGTCCACGCACACGCCCAGGCTCTCACCCGACAACTGCGCGAGCACAAAAGGGTAGCGGCGCACGAACGCCGGCACGTAGCTGGCCGTCCATTGCGCCTCCTCGTTAACGAACAGATTTTCCCTCGCGCGCAGGCCCAGCATCGCAACGGGAATGATCTTGCCGCTGCTCCCGCGCGTGAAGACGATCGCGTACTCCTTGCAAGCTTCGTTGAATTCCACGCCTGCAAGATAGAGCGAATTCGCCTTGCGCGCGAATGCAAAACTGGAGCTGGGCTTGACGCGCCGGGTGCGATGTTTATCGCGATCCAACAGCACCGGCTTTTCGTAGTAGACCGCGTCCGACACGTCTTGCTCCTACGCACCGCGCGCTTCGCGCAGTGCCAACACCTTGTCGATGCGTTTGCCATCGAGGTCGACCACCTCAAACACCCATTCGACGCAGTTGATCCGCTCGCCGGCGGCGGGCAGGCGCCCCGACACTGACATGAGGAGCCCCGCCAACGTGTTGTAGCGGCCGCGCTCCTCTTCGGGTAACTCACGAATGTCGAGGCGCGCCTTCAGTTCGGCCACCGGCATCAGACCGTCGAGCAACCATGAGCCGTCTTCGCGCTGCGTCGCCCAGGCTTCGGTTTGCGCCACCGGCTGCAGCTCGCCGGTGATGGCCTCGAGCAGGTCGTGCGGTGTCATGAGGCCCTGCACCACGCCATACTCATCGACCACAAAAACAATGCGGCCAGACTTCTCGCGGAACTGTTCCAACAGTTCCATGCCGCTCAAAGTCTCGGGCACAAACAGAGCCGGCGCGGCCAGCGCGTCGAGCGTCCCTGCATGCTCGGGCGGCAAGGCAAGCAGCTGCGCCACGCTCACGACACCCACCACGTCGTCGAGCGACCCGCGACACACGGGATACCACGAGTGCGCGCCGCGCTCGCCGATCTGGCGCAGGCACTGGGCGATGCCGCAGCCGGCATCCATCCATTGGATTTCGGAACGCGGCACCATCATCGAGGTGAGCGGGCGATCGTCCAGATGGAAGACGTTCTGCACCATCTGACGCTCGTGCTGCTCGATCACGCCGGCGTCGACGCCTTCTTCCAGGCTGTGGGCGATCTCTTCCTCGGTCATGCCACGCGCAAGACTGAGGTCGATGGGCAGCAGCTTCAACACCGCCTGGGTTGAAGCCGACAGCAGCTTGACGAAAGGGCTTGCGGTGCGCGCGAGCCAGCTCATGGGCTTGGCGAGCAACCGCGATACGGCCTCGGGATAGATTTGGCCGATGCGCTTGGGCACCAGCTCGCCAAAGATGATGGTGACGTAAGTGATCAGAGTGACCACAAGGCCCGTCGCGATATAACCCGAATACCGCGGGCTGACGCCGAGGCCCTGCAGCCAGGCGGCGAGGCCGGCGCTGAAGGCGGCTTCGCCGATGATGCCGTTCAGGACGCCGATGGAGGTAATGCCCACTTGCACCGTGGACAGAAAGCGCGTGGGCTGCTCCATCAGGCGCAGCGCCGCCGCCGCGCCCGTGTCGCCCAAATCCGCCATGGTCGTCAGCCGCGCCTTGCGGCTGGAGGCCAGCGCCATCTCCGACATGGCGAAAACGCCGTTGAGCACCGTGAGCAGCGCGATCAGCAGGACTTCCATCAAAGGCGGGGAGAATCGGACATATGGCACTTTACTTGATCGGTGACGTGCAGGGCTGCGACGCCGCCCTGGGCCGCTTGCTGGAAAAGATCGGCTTTTCCGCCAGCCGCGACACGCTTTATTTGCTTGGCGACCTGGTCAATCGCGGGCCGGAATCGGCCGGCGTGCTTCGCCGGCTCATGAACTGTGGCGCCAGCGCCCAGTGCCTGCTGGGCAACCACGACTTGAGTCTGCTGGCGGTCGCCCACGGCCGACGCGCGCCGCACCGCAACGACACCATGGACTCGGTGCTGCTCGCGGCCGACCGCGACGCGATGTTGGAATGGCTGCGGCAGCAGCGGATGGCGATCCACGCGCACGGCATTCTCATGGTCCACGGTGGGGTATTGCCGCAATGGGACACGCAGCAGACACTGCGTCTCGCGGCCGAAGTCGAAGCCGTGCTGCGTGGGCCGGACCTGGTCGGTTTTCTGTCGCAGATGTATGGCAACGAGCCGGCAAAATGGAACGAGGCGCTACAAGGTTCAGACCGTCTCCGCGTGATCGTGAACGCACTCACGCGCCTGCGTTTTTGCACGCCCGACGGCGCGATGGACCTCAAGACCTCCGGCGGCTTGACGGATGCACCCCCCGGATATGAACCGTGGTTCGACGTTCCAGGCCGCAAGACCGCAGGCACGACCGTCGCCTTCGGCCATTGGTCCACGCTGGGCTATCTGCGCCGGCCCGATGTGATCTCGCTGGACACCGGCTGCGTGTGGGGCGGGTGCCTGAGCGCGCTGCGGCTGGACGCGGCTGGCGCGCATGAATTGATGCAAGTCGATTGCGAGCAGGCACAAGTGCCCGGAGAGTGAAGCGGCCGTTGCGCTACGCTGGCGCAGGCAACTGTTGCTCCAGCGCCGCCATCTGCGCACTAAGAGGAAGTGTCAGGGCGTCCAGGAGACGGGACACGTCCTCGTCCGCAGCCCGCGCCTTCAAGGCCTGCTCCAGTTCGCCCGACAGCGCAGGCAAGTCCGTGGCGCCGACGGTGGCCGAGACGCCTCGAAGCGTGTGGGCCAACCGCTCGGCTGTGGCCCAATCCCCCGCGTCCAGCGCGCGCCGAATCTCCAGCGGCGCCCGCTTCTGGCCCGCGACATACTTCCGCAGCATCGCCATGTACAGCGGCTTTTTGCCATTGGTCCGGATCAGTCCGGCGGCGACGTCGAGCCCTTCAATGCCCTCGGGCAGACCCCCCACAGCGGGCGCTGGCGCAGCAGCGGACACGGCCGCTGCCTTCTCGGCACACCGCGGCTTGATCCATTTGAGCAGCACGGTCCACAAATCCGCGGGCTCGATGGGCTTGACCAGGTAATCATTCATGCCCGCCTCCAGGCACTTTTTCCGATCCTGCGCCATGGCGTTGGCTGTCATGGCAACGATGGGCAGGTCCTGCAGCCGACCGTCGCGCCGGATGGCGATGGTCGCCTCGACACCGTCCATCTCCGGCATCTGCATGTCCATCAACACCAGGTCGAACTTCGCCTGGGCCAGCATGGCAAGGGCCACCCGGCCGTTCTCCGCGACTTCCACCGACAAGCCGGCGTCGCGCAGCAGCTCGCAAGCAATCTGTTGGTTGATATCGTTGTCCTCCACCAGTAGCACGCGAGCGCCTTTCACAGATTCCATGCGTAGCGCGGCATCGGCTACGGGGTGTGATATCGGTGCTGCATTCGGAACATCGGCTGAGGCGTCGACAGTACGGGTAAGCGCGCTATCGAACCTGATTTGAGGCCACGCCACTGGTGCGGCCGCGGGTGCGGCCTCACCTACACCGAGCGCGGCGGTGAACCAGAACACGCTGCCCTGGCCCAGGGTGCTGTTCACACCCACCTCACCGCCCATCAGGTCGGCAAGCTGCTTGGAAATCGCCAGTCCCAGGCCAGTGCCGCCGAACTTGCGCGTGATGGAGCTGTCGGCTTGCGAAAAACTCTGGAACAGGCGGCCCATCTGCTCGGGTGCCAGGCCGATGCCGGTGTCGCTGACGGAAAACTTCAGCACGATGCCCGCGCCAGGACCTTCACCGGCGCGTGCTTCTACCGTCACGCCAATGCCGATCTCACCGGTTTCGGTGAACTTCACGGCGTTATTGGCGAAGTTGATCAGGATCTGCCCAAGGCGAAGTGGGTCGCCGATCAGCTGGCGCGGCACGTCGGGCGCAGCGTCCAAACTCAGCTTCAAGCCCTTCGCCAGGCACTTGTCGCTCACCAGGTTGGCCACATCGTGCAGCAGTTTTTCGACGTCGAAGTCGTTGTGCTCCACGGTCATCTTGCCGGCTTCCACCTTGGAGAAGTCCAGAATGTCGTTGATGATGCCCAACAGATGCTGGCCGGAGCTTTGCACTTTTACGATGTAATCGCGCTGGCGCGGAGTGAGGTCCGTCTTCAGCGCCAGGTGCGACAGGCCGATGATGGCGTTCATGGGCGTGCGGATCTCGTGACTCATGTTCGCCAGAAAATCGCTCTTGGCCAGGCTGGCCGCTTCGGCGGCGTCGCGAGCCACC
>JBKJTX010000043.1:0-8846 GCA_046590315.1 Ramlibacter sp.
GGTGATGTGGCCGGGCACCGGCAGCGCGTAATTCTTCAGGCGCATGCACACCGGCGCGAAGTACGCGTCTGCAATGGAAAACTCGCCAAAAAGTAAGTTTGCCCCGGGGCTCGCCGCGGCTTTGGGCTGCTCGAGCAGCGCCGTCCACATGGCCACGATCCGCTGCACGTCGGCGCGCACTTCGGGTTGATCCCGCCACACGATGGCGCCGATCTGCGCCAGCGAGGCTTCGATATTCATGGGGCAATGACTGCGCAGGGCGCTGAAGCCGGAATGCATCTCGGCGCAGACACTGCGGGCCCGTGCACGCGCTTGGTGCTCTTGCGGCCAGAGCTGCTTGGCCGGGAATTTTTCTGCCAGATACTCGGCGATGGCCAGGGTGTCCCACACCGCGAAGCCGTCGTCGACCAGCACCGGGACCCGGCCCACTGGGCTCACTGCACCCACCGTTTGCTTGAACTTCGAATCCTTGTCGAAGGCGTCGAAACGCACCATTACTTCCTCAAACGGGATACCCGCCTGCTTCAGCAGAACCCAGGGTCGCATGGACCAGGAGGAGTAGTTCTTGTTGCCGATATAGAGCTTGAGCATCGCGGGTCCCCAACGTTTGAGATGGCGAATGCTACGCGGCGGCGCTGTTGCGATTGATGCAAAAAAACGGCGCTATTGATGCTGAGCCGGTGGTGCCGACCCTAAGGTATGTCCTTGTTTGGCTCCGGTTGTGTGATGTCGCGCGGCCCCACGGTACCCAGTCTCGCCTTGAGCGACTGGGGCTGGCCGCTCAAGATGGCGGCGTAGGTGGTGGTGTTGGAAAGAACCTTCTTCACATAATCGCGTGTTTCGTTGAACGGTACGTTCTCCGCCCAGGCTGCTGCTTCAAGCACCGGGCCATTGCGCCAGTTGCGCGGCCGGCCGGGGCCTGCGTTGTAAGCTGCCGCGGCGAGCGGCATGGAGCCTGAGAAATCGTCGAGCACCAGCTTCAGGTAGCCGGTGCCGATGGCGATGTTGGTCTCGCGGTCCGTGATCTGGTCCGGCGTGAAATTGGTCAAGCCGATCTTGCGTGCCGTCCAGCGTGCGGTCGCGGGCATCACTTGCATCAGGCCGGATGCGCCGACGTTCGACCGCGCATCCATGATGAAGCGGCTCTCCTGGCGGATGAGGCCATACACATAAGCGGGGTCAAGATTGATTTCGCGGCTGCGGCGCACCACCGACTCCCGGAACGGCATGGGGTAGCGCTGGTCGACGTCGAATTCAACCTTGGTGCGTTCGCTGGTATTGATGCACCGGTCCCAGATCTCGCGGTCGCAGGCGAATTGCGCGGCGGCCAGCAGCTCGCGGTCGCCGAGGCCACCCGTCTTGTGCAGGTTGGTCGCGTAATTCCATTCGCGCACGCCCTCCGAGCGGATGCCGAGGTTGATGGCATACAGCGCGCGGTTCAGGCTGGCGTTGAGGCGCGCGGCTTCCTTTTCCTCAGGCGTCAGTGGCGCGGGCTTGGGCGGCACCGTGACCTTCTGGCCCAGTTCTTCCAGCGCCAGCTGCTCGTAAAAGCCTCGCACCGACGCGATCGATTGCAGCAGTTTCTGCGCTTCCTCCCGGCGCGTGTCGCCGCCTTGCGCCAGCAGGGCACGGGCTTTCCAATAAACCCAGGTCGGGTCGGCGCGGGCTTCATCGCTCATCGCATGGATCGTCTGCAGCAGCACCGGCCACGCAGGGCCACGCGCGGACCGCAGCGCGGCCCGCGCTTTCCAAGCCAGCATGTCGTCGTTCAGATCGGCATCGCGGCTGACCTTGGTAAAGAAATCCAGTGCGTCGTTGTTCAGGCGCTGCGCAGCCTGCTTGCCCATGACGCCCCAGATCCAGTTGCGCTCTTCGGGCGAAAGCTGCGGTCCCCATTTGCTTTCGAGTTGGCGGGCCGCATTTTCGGCGTCGCTGGCGGTGAGCTTGATCAGCGCCAACCCAATCATTTCCTTGCGTACCTTCAATACGGCGGTCACGTGGCTGGTCAGGAACTTGGCGGGCGCGTTGTTGAGTTCGGTGAATTGCGCCACGGCGTCGGGGGCCACCATCTCCACCGCCTGTTGCGCCGCCTTGGGCCGGCCGGCCTCCAGCGCAAGCCGAGCCCGGCGCCAGGCGTCGTTCACCGTCATGCGGCGCGCGCCGTCGGCGATCAGACGTGAGGCTGCCAGCGCGCAACCGTCATCGGCGTCGCGTTGCGCGAACCAGTTGCGCCTGACTTCGTCGGCCAGGCCCGCGGGCGCGGCAGGGCCCTCTCGCACGTGAGTGACCAACAATGCGTAGCAACGGACCTCACGGTCGTCGTTCATCCGGAACTTGGGGTATTCGGCCGCGAAGTTGGTCCAGTCACGCCGCTGGCCCAGCAGCAAGAGCCAGTCGTTGCGGAGGCGATCTTCCTGATAGGTCCCGGCGTAACGGGTGAAAAACTCCTGAACCTCTTGCGCTGTTGCGGTGTCCAGGCGGGTTTTCAGTTCCCAATACGCGACCCAGGGCTCCAGCGCATGCCCGCGCACCTGGGGCGTCAACTGAGCCAGACGGGTGCGGTTGCCCTGGCGGAACGCTTGGTAGGCCTCCAGGATGGGGTCGTCGGGCTTGGGCTGCGCATGGCAGCCCGTCGAAAACGCGATCAGTGTCAGAATTCTCAGCAACTTCATCAAGGTCATTATGGACAGGTCACAAGAAAAAAAGGCCTTACGCAAGCGCCTGGTAGAGGAACGGCTGAGCCTTCCCGATCGCGAACAGCGCAGCGACCTGCTGCAGCGTGTCATGCGAATCTGGCTCGTCAACCGCCCGGACATCGTTATCGGCGCTTATTGGCCGATCAAGGGAGAGTTCGACCCCTTGCCGGCGCTGCATCGCTGGAAGGAAGATGGCGAGCTGTTGGACGAGCCCCAGCCGCGCCGCATCGGCTTACCTGTCGTGGACAAGTTGCATAAGACCCTGAAGTTCCACGCATGGTTCCCTGGATGTCCCATGGAGGAAGACGCTTACGGCATACCCAAGCCCAAGGACACCGAGGTGATCGTGCCGACTCTCTTGTTCGTGCCGTGCGTGGGTTATGGCACAGGGGGGTTTCGCCTGGGCTACGGCGGCGGCTTTTACGACCGCACGCTGTCGACGCTGCAGCCCAAACCGTTCACCGTGGGGCTGGGTTTTACGGGCGCCTTCCTCGACGAACTCGAGCCCGAGCCACACGACGTCCCGCTGGACGCCATCTTGAACGACAACGGAGTGGTCTGGCCCATCGGCTAAGCCTCGTTTCGCGTTCGCCATGTCGCTTTACCGCCTGATCGGCCGGTTCCTGGCCCGCCATTGGTCGTCCTATGTGTCGTCCGGATTGATGCTGGCCGGCATCGCCTTCCTCATCACCTGGATTCCGCGCCAGATCGGCCGGCTGGTCGATGGCTTGGCGACGCACCAGCTAAGCGTTACGGCCCTGCTGCAGGAATTGGCTTGGCTGCTCGGGGCGGGCGTCATCGTGTATTTCCTGCGCGTGGGCTGGCGGCTGAAGCTGTTCGCGGCGGCCTACCGCCTGGGCGTCGAGTTGCGCGAGCGGCTCTATGCGCGGCTTGCGCTACAAGGCCCGCAGTTCTACCAGGGGCAGCGCACCGGCGACCTGATGGCACTCGCCACCAACGACATCGACGCAGTCGAGATGGCCGCTGGCGAAGCGATGCTGGCGGGCTTCGACGGCACGATCACGCTGGTATTGGTCGTGGCCATGATGTCCTTGGGTGTGGACTGGCGCCTCGCCGTCGTCGCGCTGCTGCCGTTCCCCTTCATGGCGCTCTCTTTCTGGTGGGTCACGCGGCGCGTGCACGAAGCCTGGCGCCTGTCGCTGGAACGCTTCGGCACGCTGAACGACCAGGTCCAGGAGACCCTGTCGGGCGTGCGCACCGTGCGCGCGCTGGGCCTCGTGCCGCGCAGCGAGGCGCAGTTTGCGGCGCTTGCCACAGGCACGTCGGATGCGAGCTTTGATGCCCAGCGTTGGGAAGCTGCTTACGAGCCGGCCGTGGGCTTCACGCTTTCCGCATCCACCGTGCTGACCCTGGGCTTTGGCGGCTGGCTGGTGTGGCAAGGCCAGCTCACGGTGGGGCAGCTCACCAGCTTCAGCCTGTATTTGGGGCAATTGATCTGGCCGATGTTCGCTGCGGGCTGGGTGTTGTCGCTTCTCGAGCGCGGCAAGGCAGCGTGGGGCCGATTGCAGCCCGTCATCGACGAGCCTTTGTCGATCGACGATCACGGCGACGTGGCGCGCGTCGTGCCGGGCACGATCGCAGCGCTGGACCTGCGCTTCGCTTATTCCGGGCAGACGCGGCCGGCGCTGGACGGCGTCTCGCTCAGTGTGGCGCCCGGCACGACCCTGGGGTTGGTTGGCGGCACCGGGGCAGGCAAGTCCACCTTGCTGCGGCTGCTGCTGCGTCACTACACGCCGCAGGGCGGTGCTTTGCGCTGGAATGACATCGACTTGCAGCGCTACACGCTTGCGACTCTGCGCGGCGCGATCGCATGGGTGCCGCAGGAGGCCTTTCTCTTTTCGTCTTCGGTCGCCGACAACATCGCGCTGGCCAGGCCGCACGCCACGCGGGAAGAGGTAGAGCAAGCCGCCCGGCTGGCGGCGGTGCACGATGACATCCTGCGCTTACCGCAGGGGTATGAAACGCCGGTCGGCGAGCGCGGGGTGACGCTCTCGGGAGGCCAACGCCAGCGCGTTGCCATCGCCCGCGCGTTGCTGGCCGATGCGCCCCTGCTGTTGCTGGACGACGCGCTCTCAGCGGTGGACACGGACACTGAAGCGCGCATCCTCGCGCACCTGCGCGGCGCGCGCGTGGGCCGCACGGTGATCATCGCCAGCCACCGCCTGAGCGCTGTCGCTGATGCTGACGACATCGTGGTGCTGCGCGAAGGACATGTGATCGAGCAAGGCAATCACGCTGCGCTGCTTGTGCGCGACGGCTGGTACGCGCGGCAGTGGCGCTACCAGCAACTGGAGGCGAGCCTCGATGCCGGCTGATCCGCTCGCCTCTCCAGCTGTCCCCGTGGAGCCCGCACAGCGCCGCCGCACGCTCGGCGATGCGGCGGCGCTCCTGCTGCGCGCGGCACGGCCCGACAAGCGGCATCTCGTGTCCGGGATGCTCTGGCTAATGCTGGCCGCCGCGCTGGAGGCTTTGGGCCCGCTCGTGGGCAAGTTGTTCATCGACAATTACCTGCTGCCACACCGGCTGGAGGAGCTGCAAATCGCCGGCTTGCTGCTCGGCGCGCTCGTGGCGGGCTTTGCCGCGAGCGCGCTGCGCTACCTGCAGCTGGTGCGGCTGGCCGGCGTGGCGATGCGTTCGGTGCAGCGTATTCGCCAGCAGGTGTACGGGCACGTGCTGCGCCTGCCCATGAGCTTTTTCGACAAGGCGATCACCGGCCAGCTGGTGAGCCGCGTCACCAACGACACCGAGTCGGTGAAGATGCTCTATGTGCAGGTGCTGTTCGTGATGCTGGACAGCCTCATCGTGCTGGCCGGGGCGATGGCCGCTATGGCTTGGCTGGACTGGCGCCTGATGCTGCTGGTCTTGCCCCTCCTGCCTGCCGTCGCGCTGATCGTGCTCCTTTACCAGCGCTTGTCGGCCCCCGCCGTGACACGCACGCGCGAGTTGCGCAGCGAACTGAACGCGCAGGTGGCTGAATCGATCGCCGGGATGGCGGTGCTGCAGGCCAGCAACGCGACGGAACGCTTCGGCGCGCGCTTCGCCGGCATCAATGAGGCGCACTACCAGTCGCGCCAGCGCGAGCTGCGCGCCAACGCCTGGCTGCTGCGACCGGTGCTGGACCTGCTCAATGTCCTGCTGCTCGCGGTGGTGATCTACACGTTCGGGCTGCGCGGCGAAGCGCATGCCATCGGTGCGCTGGAGGTGGGCGTGCTGTATGCCTTCATCAGCTACATCTCGCGCGTGGTGGAGCCGCTGATCCAGATCACCATGCAGTTCTCGCAGTTGCAGCAGGCGATGGTCGGCGCCGCCCGCGTGCACGCCTTGTTGAAGGAGGCTGAGACGCCGGTCCCGCAGCGGCAAGGCGGCGTCACGCAAGGCGCTATTACGATCGAGCGGCTGAACTTCGAGTACCAGCCCGGCCATCCTGTACTGCACGCGCTCGACCTGAAGATCGACCCCGGCAGCTTCCATGGCATTGTCGGCCACACCGGCAGCGGCAAGAGCACACTTTTGTCGCTGCTACTGCGCTTCTATCCGGCGCCCGTGGGCAGCATCCGCATCGATGGCACGCCGGTCGATGCCATCGATGAAGACCACTTTCGCGCCGCAATCGGCCTGGTGCCGCAGGATCCATTCCTGCTCGCGGCCAGCGCCCGCGAAAACATCGCGATGGGGCGTGCGATGACCGATGCGCAAGTGGAAGCTTCCGCGCGCGCGGCGCGCGCGCATGACTTCATCGCCGGTCTGGAGCGCGGCTACGACACGCCGCTGGGCGAAGGCGGCGCGCGCCTTTCGGTCGGGCAAAAGCAATTGGTGGCGATTGCACGGGCGCTGGCGGGCGAGCCGCGCATCCTGTTCCTGGACGAGGCGACTTCGAACATCGACTCCGAAACCGAGCAATTGGTGCAGCAGGCTCTGACGGCGTTGCGCGGCAAGGTCACGATCATTGCCATCGCCCACCGGCTGTCCACGGTGCGCGACGCTGACCGCATCGTTGTCTTGAACCACGGCCACATCGCCGAGCTCGGCACGCACGCCGAGCTCATGGCGATCCCCACGGGGCTTTATCAGCGGCTGTACTTGTTGCAGCAGCTGGAAGAGGAGGGTTCGCAGGAGCCCCCGCCTTCAGGCGGCTGAAGGAGTCGGGTGCGGCGGACGCCGGCGGCGTCGCGCACCAGCACTTCCCCCTCCAGGATGTGGATCGTTTCCTCGATGCCAAAGTACCAATGGAAGGTGCCCGCGGTGCAATCCCACTGAGGGAACGTGCAGGTGCCGTCCGGACTGTGCGCTAATTCGAACTCGCGAGCCTGGGGCGCGCCGGAGATGACCCAATCCGCCGGGATCGGGGCCGGTTCAAGGGTGACATTGATGCTGGCGGGCGGCGCGCTCGCGAACATGGGGGACTCCGTGCAAAAGAACAATTGTTGAGCGCTGCCCGGCTCGGCAGTGTAGGACGGGGACGGTCGTTGGCCGTCAGTCCAGGTCGTTTTGTATGGGGTCCTTCGCGGGTGCCGCGCACTAAACGCAGGGCAGCGCAAGTGCAATCCGAAGCCGCTGTTCCAGGGCTGGCAGCTTGCGTTCCTGCGCCCGGTGTTGCGCTTCTTGCATCAGGTAGCGCTGGGTGCAGCGCAGGCTGTCGGCGATCGGTCCCGAGTTCTCAGCCGGCAGCCAGCCCGTCAGGGCCTCCAGTGTGATGTTGGACAAGCCCCGCAGCAAGGGCCGCTGGGCCAGCAGCCAGGCCATGCGGCGGCGCTTTTCGGTCAGGGACAGGGCTGCAGATGCGCCGACCCGTTGCGCGGCCTCGTCCAGCCAATGAGGGAACAGCCCATCGTCGCGCACCCGCTGCAGCGCCGCACGGTCCAGCGCGTCCAGTGCGGCAAAGAAAGACTTCTTGTCATTCGCCCAGAAGTGGTCGGCAAACGCGTTGGCGGCGAAACCGGCTTCGTCCTTGGACGTGGTGCCGCGTAGCCCGGGGCATTCCTCAACGTTCGAGAAATCGCATTGCAGCACCAGCGCGTCGAACAGCGGGTGACCGGACCCGAGGGCGACTACCTCAAGCGCGCCGTTGTCGCGAAAATGAGCTTGGAAGAGAGCGCCTTGCCGGTTGCCGCAGGTGCCTTGCTCCACTCCGAAGGTCAGGAGTCCCCCTTGCTTGAGGGCCGGCACATGGACCGCGATCCAGCCGTCGAGCGGCGCCTCCTTGAGGTCGGCCCAACGGCGCGATTCTTCCTGCCATACGCTGGCAGTCATGTTCCCGTCGGCGCAAGGCGTGAGCCGCTGTACGCCTGTGAGAAAGTCTTCGTCTTCAATGAGTCGCCGTCCGCCGCCCTCGCCGCCGGTTGCCAGCCATACGCACTGCGCATGGCCTGGTCGCGCCAAAGCCTGAAGCCTGTCGAGTCCGGTGCCGTCGGCCAGCGCGCGACGCAGCGCCGGGCTGGTCGACGGTTTGCATTGCAGGGGCTGGCGCACCACCTGGTTGCGCAGCGCGGGCGGCGCCACTTTCACGAGGCCCAGGCGCAGCAGGGGCTCCAGCACGCGCAGCGATTCGGGGCTTGAGAAGCCGGCCGCCAGCCAGCGCGGCTGCGGCACCCGTACGCCCTGGCTGTGCAGGAACAGCAGGTTCTCGACCTGCGCCTGACTCCAATAGCCCGAGCCCCCACCGTAGCTGTGCCGCTGCGCGACAGCATCGTCAATGGGCCCCACCGACAGGGGCGCCACCAGCCAACCCAGGGCCCGCTGCGCCACCAGAGGCTGGTATTTCGCCAGGGCCGGCCATGCCTCCTTCACCTGGGCCACCGGGGCCCAAAGCAGCCAGCTGGCCCAGTCTTCGTCGGGCATGCGCAGGCCGAGGGCAAACCATTGCGGCCACAGTTCGATTGGCACCGCGTAGGCGAACACACCGCCGGGCGTGGCGGGTAGCGGGGCGACCAAGCGGCGCGTCAGCGTCGACCAATGCGCGAGCCGGCCGGCGCGGTCCTTGGCGTCGCGTTGCGTCGCGGCGCTGTGATTCCACGTGCTCAGGATGTGCGGCAACTGCTGGGTGACGCGCTGCGGCTCCACCTGCGACAGCGCCCAATCCAGTTCGGCCGGGGCCAGCATGGCGCTTCTTTGCAGCCACAAGCGCAGCAA
>JBKJTX010000147.1:0-3314 GCA_046590315.1 Ramlibacter sp.
ACGCAGGCCGCTCACATCGGTGAAGGTTCGACCATCAGCCAACTCACCGCTGGCATCGACCTCGGAGCCCAGACGCATGTGGGTGCGGCTGCGATAGTTTACTGCGGTGGAACTCACGATCAGCAGCGAGGGCTCATCGACAGACTCATTGCCTTTTTGAATCTTCCGCGGCGCGCCTTCCAGTCGGTAGCGGTCACGCCAGCCGCCGATGACATCGAAGCTTTCGAGCGCCAGACCCGGTGGATCCATCTTGGCGTGACAGGATGCGCAGGCGCTGTCGGCGCGGTGTTTTTCGATCATCTGGCGGATGGTCACCGCACCGGTCGCATCGGGTTCGACCGCCGGAATGTTCGGCGGCGGCGGTTGACGCGGGATGCCGAGTAGGCGCTCCATCACCCACACGCCGCGCAGGACTGGCGAGGTCGCCGTGCCGTTGGCCGTGACTTTCAGTACCGCCGCCTGGGTGAGAAATCCGCCGCGCGGCGAACCGGCAGGCAACGGGACCTCGCGCAGTTCCGCACCAGTCACGCCGTGGATGCCATAGAGCTCGGCGAGGCGCTGATTGATCAGCAGCGAATCCGCGGCGACGATCTGCGTAACGCCAAGATTCCCGCTCAGCAGCTTGCGGAAGTACGCCCGTGATTCGGCGAGCATCGAGTCGCGCAGCCAGGGATCGAACTCCGGGTACAGGTTGGGATCGGGCGTAGTGAAATCGATCTTCTTCAGCTCCAGCCATTCATCGAGGAAGTGTTCAATGAAGCGCTCGGCGCGGACATCCGTCAGCATCCGTTCCGCCTGCGCCCGCAGCGTCGCGGGCTGGGACAGCGCGTTCTTGTCCGCCAGCGCCAGCAACTCCGCATCCGGAGCGGAGTTCCACAGGAAGAACGACAGCCGTGAGGCCAAGGCGAGGTCGCCCAAGCGTGGGTTTCCGGCTTTCGGAACGCCCGCCTCCAAGCCGATGAACAGGAAGTCCGGTGCGCAGAGGATGGCCTTATAGCCCGCGATCATCGCTTCGTCGAAGCCGGCGCCGCGGCTGAGTCGCAGATCGACGATCGCCGCATACGGGGCGATTTCGGCGCTCGTCACCGGTCGGCGAAAGGCCCGCGTCGCAAAGTCTTGCAGCAAGGTGCGGTGGTCGGCCAAGGTGGCCGACTGCGCGGCGGGCGGCGACGGTGGTGCGATCACCGTGATGTGGCTCACGTACAGATTGCGGTCGCGCAGCGCCGGGTCGGCATTTTTTTCGTCAAAGAAGTCATTGACGAACTGCACGCCCACGGTCACCGGGCCGACGCTCGCGACGGTGAAACGCGCGCGGAATTTCTTCGGCGACGCACGGAGCGCATCGACCGAGAAACGCGCGTGCGGCATCTCGTTGCTGCCCTCCATCAGGTACATCTTTGCCGGCTCATCGCCGGCATGGGTTTCAAACGCGGTCACCTCCAGCTCATGGTCACCCGGCACCGTGCAATTCACGACCATCGACATGGTTCCGTTACTATTGAGCAGGCGTTCGTCTCCCGCCATTTGTCCAACGCCCGTGAACGCGATCAGCGGAAGCGTCACCGTGGCACCCGCGTCGATCATCGGTGCGCCAGCCAGCGGTGGCCGTGGATAGGATGTGGCCGCGCTCGCGCCGAACAGGCGCCGCTGACTTTCCGGTGGCCATTGCTCGGTCAGCGGGCCTTCGACTTCAAACCAGTCGTATGCCACGCCCGGCCCATCGTAATCGAGCACGCCCTGGCTGAAGCCGCCGCCTGGCGCGCCATTGCCTGGCAGGGTCATCACGTGGAACGAGATGCGCTCACCGGGATTCAGCCAGACCTTGAATTCGTGCGTCGTCGGTTTCAGCGACGGAGCGTTGAAGTAACCCAGCGGCACGCCATTCAGCGACGCACGTACGATATGGGTGATTTCGCCAGCGCCGTAGAATTCGACGTTCTCTTGCCATTCACCCGTGACGCCGCCCTTGACCGCCAGTTTTTCGGCCGACAGCGGCGTGGATTGCCAGCGTCCGTCCGCGTCCTTGATGAACGGCAGACCGAATGGTTCGTAGTGCCGCACCATCCCACGCACCGCCGCCACCGCATGCGTGCGCTCCCAACGCAGGCCCCAGGTGGAAAAGCGAACGTTGTACCAGCCGGGCACCGTCGGGCGAAAACGATCGATCTGAATTCCTTCCGGCTGGTGCGCGCCGATGACGCCCGACAACTGGACGAAGGATTCCGCTTCACCGTCAAACCACGGCGCGCGGTAGGAATTGCCGTAATCCTCGACTGGGTTTCCCGCGATCTGGCTCTTGAGCCCAGGCGCCAAGTCCCGGCCATTGATCGGAACGCCGCATTTTTGTGCGACCGATCCGCGTGCCGAGTCCTGGCGCATGGCCGGTTCGTGCCAGACTTTTGTTTCTGGTCGGTTCGCGCCTGGGACGATCGCCTGGCGCAGCGCCACGTCGGCGGCCTTCAGGTATTTGGTCATCTGAATATACGAAATGTCGAGCGCGCCCGCCACCTTGTCGAAGCCGAATTGTTGGCCGTCTTCGGGCAGCAGTTCCTTTACCCGCAGCAGCGGCAGCGCTAACAGATCGCGCAAGACGAATTCATACTCCACGCGATTCATCCGTCGCACGGTCGTTCGTCCACCGGCCGCAGTGATCACACGGCCATCGGCGGCCGTCAGTTCCTTGCTCAGCGCCGCGAGAAACGCGCTGCGTTCCGCCTCCACTGGACGCGCCTTCTTTTTCGGCGGCATCTCACCCGAGGCGACGCGATCGTACACCTGCAGCCAGCGCGCCACGTTGTCGGGCTTGGCGAAATCTGCGGTCAGCACGGCCAAATCGAAATTTCCTTTTTTCGTCTCGGCGTCGTGGCATTCGCTGCAGTGCTGCTTGAACAGCGCCTGCGTAGCTGCCGGCACAGAGGCCAGCACATCACTCGCCTGCAGCACCGACGCCGACACGCAGAGCATCAGCACCGACAACAAAAAATCCGTACCACGCATAGAAATCCCTTCGCGTTGCCCGTAGTCCCGGCTGGCAGCCGAGACATTACAGGAACTTGTACCTCGGATTTGGGGCGTGCGCCTGCCTTCGTCGCCTGCGCGATGTGCGCATCCTGCTCTTACCTTTGATCCTGGAGTCGGAGTTAGAATCGATTCTTTAACGCGAAGGCGCGAAGACGTGCGTGCGTATGCGACGAACAGCGCCGGGACATCGTATGGAACCCAGGCGACGTTCACGACGGCAGCGGCGGTTGTGCCCGTGCTGACGACGACTGCAGCCACGGATGTGACGTCAACAGGTGCAGCGACTGGTGGCA
>JBKJTX010000324.1:0-3502 GCA_046590315.1 Ramlibacter sp.
CCGCAGCACCCGTACACGCGGCGCCTTCTGTCCGCGGTGCCGGTGGCCGACCCCGAGGTGGAGGCGACGCGTCCCCGCCAGGTACTGTCGGGCGAGGTCCCGAGCGTGATGAACCCGCCATCCGGTTGCACGTTTCACACGCGGTGCCCGCTGGCCATGGACGTGTGCCGCGTGAGCAGCCCACCCTTGGTCGAACTCACGCCCGGGCGCTCGGTTGCCTGTCACCTCCATCCGGCGATCATTCCCATTCGCGTTGCGGCGAATTCGACGGCATTGACATGACAGTGGGTACGGTGCGCTTCCAGGACAAGCGCGACGCGATCCTGGACGGCGCGGCACGCCTGTTCAACCAGCACGGCATCAACGGCGGCATGCTGTCGGATGTGGCGCGAAGCGTGGGCCTTGCGACCAACAGCCTGACCTACTACTACCGCAAGAAAGAAGATCTGGCTTGTGCCTGCCTGCAGCGGGCGATGGAGGCGCTGGGCGCGTCAGCCGACGCGGCATCGACGGAGGGCAATTTACAAGCTCGGCTGCGCGGGTTCTTCCGGCGCTACCTGGCCCTGCTGGCGGCGATTGCCCGAGGAGAGCACCCGGAGTTGATCATCTTCAGCGACCTGCTAACGTTGCAGCCGCCGCACGGGGACACCATGGCAGCGGCCTACACCCAGATGTTCCGCCGAGTGCGCAGCCTGCTCGATGCACCCGATGCGCCCACACTGGATCCGGCCGGGCGCAACGCCCGCGCTCACCTGGTTCTTTCCATCACCTCCTGGACCCGGGCATGGATCGGCCGGCATGAACCCGGCGACTATCCGCGTGTGGCCGAACGCATTGCCGACATCCTGCTATGGGGCTTGGCCGCCGACGGTAAGGCGCCCGTTGCCCAGTCGGTGGCCCTGCCCTGGAGCGAACTCGACGATGACGCGGGTGATGGCGGCGCAACCCGCGTCGCCTACCTCAAGGCGGCCACGCGCCTGGTCAATGAACATGGGTATCGGGGCGCATCGGTCGACAGGATTGCCGCGGAGCTGCAGCTCACCAAGGGATCGTTCTATCACCACCACGAGACCAAGGAAGAACTGATCGCGGCCTGCTTCGACCGCACCTTCGCCCTGGTCCGCGCGGCTCAGCAGGCCGCACTGGATTCGCCCGGCCGTGGGCTGGATCGGCTGGCGATGGCTTGCCGCACGCTGGTGGAATTTCAGCTCTCGCTGAACGGCCCCTTGCTTCGTGTCACCGCCTGGAGCGGCTTGCCCGAGGCGATGCGCAGCGACACCCGCCGCACCATGGGTCGGCTGGGCGAACGCTTCGGAACGCTCGTGCTGGACGGCATGGTCGACGGCTCGTCGCGGGTGGTGGACCCCTCGGTCGCCGCTCAAATGGTGAACGGTATGGTCAACGCAGCCGCCGAGATCGAGCGTTGGGTACGCGGCATCAGCGCTGTCAATGTGTTCGATCTTTACGCTGTGCCACTCTTCACGGGTTTGTGCGCGCCCGCAGCCGCACCGCGGCCATGAGCCCGTAGACCACGGCCAGCAAGAGAAAACCCGCTTGGGTACCAAAGTTCTGGCTCACCGCGCCACCGGCCAAAGCCCCCAGCAAACCGCCTGCCGGCGGGCCCAACGAGGTGAGGCCGCCCACCCGGCCACGCCCGTATTGCCGCATCAAGTCTGCAAATCGCGAGGTGCTGACCAGGCCCTGGATGCCCACCGCGATGCCCATCAGCGCTGAACCGACCCACAACGCGGCGGGATGCCAGGCCAGACCGAACAACAGGCATTGCAGACCGATCAGGACGAACGCCGCCACATAGAGCCGGTCTTCGTGAAAGCGCGCCATCAGCTTGCCGCCCAGGAGCAAGGTCACCACATACATCGCGCCTTGCAAGGTCACCAGCCCGGCAGCGGCCTGCAGCGGCATGCCGAGCCTGCGCACGGCCAGGACCAAGCCGAAGACGATGAAGTACGCGACCGCCATCTGCGTGAGGAAGTCGATGCTCATGGTCCGGCGCACTTCCGCGTGGCCCCGCAGCAAGGCCAGCTGCGCCCGGATGCGCGTGACCAGCGGCGAATCGTCCCCGTTGGCCAGGGCGGGGCTCTGCCCCAGCACCCGTCCTCCCAGCAGAAAGGCCAGCAGCAACCCTGCAGCCGCGAGTTCGAACACCGGCGGGAAACCAAGGCCGGCGATGGCCGCCGCCGACAGGGCCGGCCCGAGGAAGAACATGCCGGTCATGGTGGCCGCCCGGTTCCATCCCGCTTTGCCCGGACTCAATGACGGTAGCAGCGCGAGAAATTCCGTCTGCGCGGGAATGGTCCGAAACGGCAGCACCAGGCCCAGCAGCGCCATGGCCAGCATCGCCTGCGAGGCCGCGCCAAGCACTGGCAGCACCAGGTAGAGAACCGACGCCACGGCCACGCCGCGCAAGAAAAGCGGACGGCTGCCATGCCGATCGATCCACGCGCCCATCGGTAACGCCAGCAGCAAGATACCCGCATAGCCGAAGGCGCCGGCCACGCCGACCTGCCAGGGTTGCGCGCCCAGCGACGCGATGTACAGTGGCAAGGCGACCCGCGACAGGCCGTTGACAGTGCCCACGAGCAGCGTGAGCGAGAGCAGGCCGCCTAGCCGCGGCGCAGGACTTAACGCATGTCTTGGCGCAAGAGTCGACGTAGGCTCCGGCGCGGCGGCCGGTGCGGGGGTGTCAGGCTGCGGCACGCGCCGCGCCAAGGCGGATGAAGCGCTGCAGCTGCAGATCTGTTCCGCCGAAGGCGAGTTCGATCGCCAACAGGCGCTTGAACCAGTGGCTAAACACCAGCTCGTCGGTCATGCCGATCCCGCCGTGCAACTGCATCGCCTGCTGCGAGATAAAGCGGCAGGCTTGGCCCACCACCACCTTGGCCGCTGACAGCGCGTGCCCGCGTTCGGCGGCATTGGCGTCTTGGCAGCGGATGGCCGCCAGCCACATCATCGATCGAGCCTGCTCCAGATGCACCAGCATCTCGACGGCCCGGTGCTGCAGGGCCTGGAAGCGCCCGATGGGTTGACCGAACTGCCTGCGCGTCTTCATGTACTCGACCGTCGCATCGACGGTGGCCTGCATCACACCCGCGGCCTCGGCGCACAGCGCAGCCAGCGTGATGTCCAGCGCCCGCTCTATTGCAGGCAACGCCGAACCGGTGTCGCCGATTCGTGAAGACATCGGAAGACGAACATTTTCGAGCCGGATTTCGGCTGCGCGCCGCCCGTCGATGGTGGCCACCGGCCTCACGCGCACGCCGGCGTCCTGCGGCTTGACGCGGTAGAGGGAGACCCCGGCAGCGTCGCCGGCTGCACCGCTGCTGCGCGCGCTGACCAGCCATTCGTGTGCCATGCCCGCGCCCCCCACGACCGCTTTGTGGCCGTTCAGAACCACGTGATCGCCTTGCACCTGCGCAGTGGTTTCCACCCAGCTGGCCGCCCCCCGTGCAGGGGCCTCCTGGTGTGCCAGCACCACGATCCG
>JBKJTX010000339.1:0-8459 GCA_046590315.1 Ramlibacter sp.
GCGGCGAAGCCGCCTCCTGCTGTTGTGGGTCCGTGTCGATTGACATGTTATCCCTCTGCTCCACGCCCGCGCTCCTTATGTTAATCGCCCATCACGGGCAAATCCACGAATGCAATAAAGGCCCTGTGCTCCCAAAACGGGCGAGCACTCGTTGGCCGATTCAACCAGAGAAATGCATCACTGCCACCACACGCGGGTGCCAGCGGCCAGCGTGGCCAGCGCTCACCATGAGCCAATTCATACACGCTTGTGAACCTCGCACAAACGGTGAAAGTAACGGATGGTTCTCTTCCCAGTTCAAAAAGCTGCCGCCGATGAAAGTCGCACCAAGCAAGCTTCGCGTCAGTTAGGACTCGAAGCTGTGGCTTTGGCGGCGTTGTGCGCATGTGCACGCAAATGCTACAGCCCGCTTCATTCGGTATGCCTCCCACTGCAACCTCCCTTTAGTTCGGGCAGCACGGCAACGTCTCTCCAGAGGGATAACATAATGTAGACCGCACGCGCACGGAATAGAACTGCGGAAATAAGCTTGAATTCATTGCAGCAGTTCGCCTCAACTGGTTGCTTCTTCTTTGAGTGCCAGCCCCAAAGGCGCCTTGTCCGCGACATTATCCAGCAGCAACAATCCGCAGCAAAGGGCGCGCGTGGCACATCCGCCGTTGCACCTGGCCTAAAAGCTCTTCAGCCTCACTTCTGCGCAGAATCCTTCTCGACTGACTCAACATACGGCTCGATCCGGGCCGTCGCAAACGAAGGCCGCGCTTGCACCCGCGCCCACCAGTCCTGCACCAACGGGTGGTCTCGCAGTGCCTCGGGATTCAGTTCGTTGATCCGCATCACAAAAGGCACGGCGCCGATGTCTGCAATCGAATAGGCGTTGCCCACTACCCAGCCGGTGCCTGTGGCCCGGAGCATGCCGTCCATCTTTTCGAGCAGCAGCAGCAGGCCGCGCATGGCTTCGGCCTTTTCCTCTTCGGTGTAGGGCTTGCGCGCCACCCGCATCCAGGCTTCGCGCCGCTCCGCTGTGGGTATGCGGGCCATGCGCTGGGCCAGTTCTTCCTCGCTCCATTGGCTTGCCACCGGCTGCATCGACTGGCTCCAGTTGAAGACGATCAGCTTGGGCAGGCACTTCTCGTCGATCCAGCGCACGAAGTTGCGCATGGTCGCGCAGTCGTAGGCATCGGCGGGCCGGATCGACGGCGTGGGGTGCGTCTCCTCCAGGTACTCCGCGATGACAGAGCTCTCGTACAGCACGCGGCCGTCTTCCAGGACGAGGCAAGGCACCACGCCGTTCGGATTCATCGCCAGGTACTCGGGCGAATGCTGGTCGCCGCGGATCATGTCGACCAGGCGGCTTTCATAGTCCAGCCCTTTTTCGGCCAGGCACAAGCGCACCCGGCGCGATGCGCTGGAGCGCCAGCCGTGATACAGGGTCAGCATGTTGTTCTTCCTTGCCTTGAAGCAATTCAGGGAATCAAGATGGCCGCGCCGATGGTCTGGCGGCTCTCCAACTCGGCATGCGCACGCGCGGCTTCACGCAATGGGTAACGGCGATCGACCTGGGCCTTGACGTCGCCTCGCCGCACGGCTGCTGCAAAGGTGGCGGCCGAGAGTTGCAGTTCACCGGTGGTGGCCACAAAGCTGCGCAGCGTGGGACGGCAGACGGTGTGCGACTTCGCATGCAGGCGCTGCAGGTCAAATGCCTGCACGTCGCCCGAAGCGGTGCCGAAGTTGATCGCCATGCCGCGCACGCGGAGGCACTCCAGCGAGGGCAGGAAGACATCGCGGCCGACGGCGTCGTAGACCACATTGACGCCTTCGTTATGCGTGAGCGCGTTGACCTTTGCTGCAAAGTCCTCGTGCCGGTAGTCGATGACGTGGTGGCAGCCATGTTCCAGCGCCACGTTGCGTTTGGCCTCGGAGCCCACCGTGCCGATCACGGTGGCGCCGAGCGCCCGGCCCCAGGCGCTGAGAATCTGGCCCATGCCGCCGGCAGCCGCATGCACGAGGAGGGTGTCACCCGGCTTGACGGTGTAGAGACGGTGCAGCAAATATTCGGCGGTCATGCCGCGCAAGAGCGTGGCGGCGGCGGTCTCCAGCGTTAGGCCATCGGGCAGTGGCAAGGTGCGTGCCGCCGGCAACAGGCGGGCGCCTGCATAGGCGCCGGGATGCACGTAGGCCACGGGCTGACCGATCTCGAAACCGCGCACGCCGGAGCCGATGGCTTCCACCACGCCTGCGCCTTGCGAGCCGAGGACCACGGGGAACTGCGTGGTGCTGTGGGGGCCGGCCGCGCCCTGGCGCTGGTAGATGTCGGCGAAGTTCAGGCCAATGGCGCTTTGCACGATGCGCAGCTCGCCCGGGCCGGGCTCGCCCACGTCGATCTCGCTGTACTCCAGCACCTCCGGCCCGCCGTGGCGGTGGGCTATGACCGCGGAAGTTTTCATTCGACCTTGACCCCTGCGGCTTCTGCGCGCTCAAGCAAAGCCTTGCCGTTGCCCGTTGCCCACTCATTGAATTCGGCGGGCGACTTCGATGGTGCCGACTCGTTGCCGCTGCCCAGCAACCTGGCGCGCACCTGCGGGTCGCTCAGCACTTGCGTGGCGGCCGCGAACAACTTGTCTTGCACATCCTTGGGCAGGTTGGCCGGGCCGAACAGGCCGAACCAGAAATTGAAGTCGAAGCCAGGCAGGCCGCCCTCGGAGAGTGTGAGGAGATCAGGCGCGACGGTCGATCGCTGCAGCGTGGTGACGCCCAGCATTTTCACATTGCCAGACTGTCCGAGCGGCAGCACCGACGCGGCCGTGCCGAATGACAGTTGCACCTCGCCCGATACCACGGCCTGCAAGGCGGGTGCGCCGCCCTTGTACGGGATGTGCGCCATCTTAGCGCCGATGGCCTTCTCGAAAGTCAGGCCGCCCATGTGGGGCGAGCCGCCAATGCCCGAGGAAGAGTAGTTCAGCTTGCCGGGATGGGCCCTGGCATGGGCAATCAGTTCCCGGGTTGAGGAGATGCCCAAATCCTTGTTCACTGCCAGGATCAACGGCGAGATGGTCAAGCGCGTGATGGGCGTGAAGTTGGCCGGCGTGTACTTCACCTTGTAGAGCTGCTGGTCGATGCCGTAGAGCGTTCCCGTCGCAAGGCCCAGGGTGTAGCCGTCGGCAGGGGCCTGCGCGAGAAGGCTGGAGGCCAGCGTGCTGCCCGCGCCTGCCTTGTTGTCGATCACGATGTTCTGGCCCAACTGTTTGGACATGGCCTCGCCCACGATGCGGGCAATGAAGTCAGCGGCGCCCGCCGGTGTGTAGCCGACCAACAGGCGAATCGGTTTGCTGGGGTACGCCTGCTGGGCCCCGGCGCCAGACCCCGCAATGATGCATGCAGCGGCTACGAGAGCGTGAGCGAACTTCATGGGCTTGTCTCCTCGAAAAATGAACGCGATCTAGCGGCCGGTGAAACGTGGCGGGCGTTTTTCCGCCCACGCGGCGCGGCCTTCTGCGAGATCTTGCGACGCGGTGGCGCGGGCGATGTCGGCCTGCAGATCCTCTGCATCCAGCGCGTTGCGGGCGATCCGGTTGATGTGTTTCTTCATGCCCAGCATGGCCAGTGGCGCCATGCCTGACAGCGTCGCCGTGAGCGCATCGGCGGTCTGCGCCAGTGCCTCGTGCGCCACCAGATGCGTGAGAAAGCCCACGGCTTTCATCTCCTCTGCATCGATGCGTTCAGCGGTGAGGAACAGCCGCTTGGCGACGTCCACTCCCAGCCGGCTCACATAGCGCTCCAGGCCGCGCAGATAGAAGTGCAGGCCCAGACGCGCCGCGGGCATGAACATGTCGATGCCGTGCGCGCCGATGCGAAAGTCGCAGGCCAGCGCCAGGTCGGTCGCGCCGCCGTAGACGCCGCCCTGCATGACAGCCAGCGTGACGGGACGCGCGTCTTCCAGCGCATTGACCATCACGTCGAAGTCCACGGCGCGCTGCGCGCCCATGCGCCCGATGTCGTAGCCGCTGCAGAAGTACTTGCCTTGCGATTCCAGCCGCAGCACGAGAACTTCGGGCAAGGCATTGACTTGCGCAATGTGGTCGGTGATCACGGCCAGGTCACCCGGCTCCAGCCGGTTCGCCTGTTCGGGCCGGCGAATGGTGATGGTGGCGACGTGGCCGGCGATGCCAAGTTCGGGTGCGCCCATGTCAGTTCCCCACGAAGCGCGGTGTGCGCTTCTCAATAAAAGCGCTGCGACCTTCGCGGTAGTCCTGGCTGTCGAAGCAGCGGTTCACCAGCACTTCGATTTCTTTGGCTGCCGGGTCTTGCGAATACCGCTCGAACACCCGCATGGCGGCCTTGGCGGCGTGCACGGTGAGAGGGGCGTTGGCAGCGATGCGCGCTGCGTAGGCGCGTACTTCATCTTCGAGCTTGCCTTCTTCCACAACGAAGTTGATGAGCCCGCGGCGCAGCGCCTCGTCGGCGTTCAGGAAGCGTGCGCTGAACAGCATGTCGCGCGCGGTCGATGGCCCCACCAGCCGCGCGAGTGTCGCCAGCCCGGCGTATTCGTAGCCCAACCCGAGCTTGGCGGCCGGAATGCCGAACTGCGAACCCGGCGAGGCGAAGCGGATGTCGGCATTGAGGGCAATGGCCAGGCCTCCACCGATGCAATAGCCGTGCACCATCGCCAGCAGCGGCTTGGAAAGACCCGCGAGGCCCTTCTGCCCGCCCGAAGCAATGCGCGCGTATTCGTCCTTTTGTTGCGCGTTGGCGCGGTGCTTGTCGAACTCCGAAATGTCGGCGCCGGCCGCGAATGACTTGCCGCCCGCGCCGTGCATCACCACCACGCGCACCTCGGCGTCCATCTCGAACGCTGCCATGGCATCGGCCATGCCTTGCCACATCTCCAGTGACACGGCGTTGCGTCGCTCAGGGTTGTTGAAGGTCATCCAGCCCACGCCGTCCTCGACGCGGGCTAGGATCTTTTCTGTCTTCAATGCAATAGGTCTGCCTGTCATGCCACTGCTCCTTCGGCCTTCATGGCCGCAATCTCCGCGTCACCGTAACCCAGTTCACGCAGCAGTTCTTCGCTGTGCTCGCCCGGGTCCGGCCCCGCACGCTCGAACCGCTCCGGGTGCGGAAAGGCGGACAGGTTGATGGGCGAGCGCACCAGTTGCACGTCTCCCAGCACCGCGTGCTTGGCGGGCCGTGTCATGCGCAAGTGCTTGACCTGCGGGTCGTCGAAGGCTTGGCCGATGTTGTAGATCGGGCCGCAGGGTACACCGGCGGCGTTGAGCCGGTCCACCAATTCTTGCGTGGTGAAGCGCTCCGTCACGGCATTGACCGCTTCGTCGAGCGCGTGGCGGTGCGCCAGGCGCGATGCCGGGTCCTGGTAGTCCGGGTGCTTTGCCAGTTCGGCCGCGCCCAGCGCGGTGCAAAAACCACTCCACATCTTGTGCGTGCTGGCGCAAATGTTCACCGGGCCATCGCTGGCGCGGAAGGTGCCCATCGGGACCTGGGTGGGATGGGCATTGCCTTCCTGGCCCGGCACTTCGCCCGCGACGGTGTAGCGCGCACCCTGGAAGTCGAGCTTGTTCAGCATGCCTTCGAGCAGCGAGGTATGGACCCACTGGCCCTCGCCGCTGTGCTCGCGATGCAGCAGCGCTAGCAGGATGCCCTGGCCCAGGAACATGCCGGCGGTGGTATCCGAAATCGCGATGCCTACCCGCACCGGCCCGCGGCCAATCTCGCCTGTCACCGACATCAGGCCCGACATGCCTTGCATGACCTGGTCGACGCCCGGCCGTTCGGCATACGGGCCGTTCTGGCCGTAGCCAGAGATGCTGGCCAGGATGATGCGGGAGTTGATCTTCTTGAGCTGCTCGTAGTTCAGGCCCAGGCGGTCCTTGACGACAGAGCGGAAGTTTTCCACCACCACGTCGCTGCGCTCGATCAGGCGACGCAGCACCTTGGCACCGTGCGGGGTTTTCAAGTCGAGGACCAGGCTGCGCTTGTTACGGTGCAGGTTCTGCTCGTCCGCGCCGCGGCGGCGGCCGGTGACCGAGGCGCCTTCTTTCTGGGCCGGAGCCTCGACGCGGATGATGGTTGCGCCCCAGTCCGCCAGCAGGCGCACGGCAACCGGGCCGGCGCGTGCGATGGTGAGGTCGAGCACGGTGTAGCGGGAAAGAGGCGCAGAGGACGGCGCATGGTTCATGGTTTGCTCCAGTTCATGGGATCTGAGCGCCCTAGCGCGCGGCCCAGTACTCACGGAATTGCTTGCGCGGGTCAGCTTGCGCAGCCGTGCGGCTGCTGTCGCCCTCAAAGACCATGGTGCTGCGCGCGGGCAGGGTGTAGGCGGGCCACGGAGGCGTCTGCGGGTTGTTCGGGGTGCCAGTGGCGGCAAAGCTGACCCAGGCACTGGAGAGCTGGTCGGCCAGCTTCAGGTTCTCTGGCGTCGGGCCGTTCAGGCCGTTGCGGATGTCGTGCATGCTGGGACCGATGTCCGCGCCGTGCGGTGCACCGTAGCGGCCGTTGAATGCCGGGCTGGTGACTTTCCACAAGTAGGTGTAGACCGGCGCGCGGGGGCTGGACGCTGCCCGCGCGGCCTGCACGTGCGCGGACTTGCGGAAGGTCATGTCGCTGTCGATGCGCGCCTGCAACACATAGGGCGTGGCCTTCGGGTCTTCATCCCGGTACATCTTCAACAGTTTTTCGCCGTCGCCAGGCGATTGACGTGCGGCGTAAGCGAGCAAGCCCGGCTCGTCCAGGTCGAAGTTGATCATGCGGTAGGCGCGCTCGTCCAGCGTGGTGCTGATCATCATCGGAACATGGGATGAAATGTCCGGCGCGTCCGGGTCGAACGGATGCCGGGGAATGGCCACGCCGTCAAGCACCGGGCTGAACGCGCGCGGCGCCTCGCCCTTCGCACGGTCCACGTCTTCCATGGTCACCTGAGCGGCGAGCAATTGGTGCCAGGGCAGCTTGTGCACCTGCGCGAAAGAGTTCTTGTCCAGGCCCAGCAGCTTGAGGTAGGTGGACGCTGCCTGCGTCGAGGCTTCGGGCGTAGCGACACGCAGGGCCGAGCCGCTCATCACGCCAGCCCGGTGATAGAGGCCTTTGGCCGAGGGCATGGACATCAGCACGCTGGTCTTGGCGCCACCGCCGGATTGGCCGAACACCAGCACGCGCGACGGGTCGCCGCCAAATGCTTCAATGTTGTCGCGCACCCAGCCGAGCGCGGCCACGACGTCCAGCATGCCCACAGCGCCCGACTGCGCATAGCGCGAACCGCCGGTCTCAGCCAGATTCAAGAAGCCGAACGAACCGAGACGGTGGTTGATGGAAATGACCACTGCATTGCCAAAGCGCGCCAGCATTTCGCCGTCGAACTGGGGTGAATTGCCCGAGCCGCCGTAATAGCCGCCGCCGTGCAGGTGCAGCATCACCGGCCGCTTCGCCGTCTTCGACAGCGACGGGCTCCACAGGTTGAGCACCAGGCAGTCCTCACCCATGCCGCCGGGTTGGATGTCGTACATGATGAGATCGGAATATGCGCGCACGCGGCTGCTTGGCAGTTGCGGCGCGTAGTTGCCGTAGGCCGTCGCGTCTTTCACGCCCGTCCACCGCGCAACCGGTGCGGGCGGCATGAAGCGGTTGGGGCCGGACGTGTCGGCGCCATAGTTCACGCCCTTGAAGACGTTGATGCCGCCCGACACCAGCCCGCGCAGCCGCCCGTTGGCGGTTTCCACGACGGGAAAGATGTCCGACTCGGTGACGGCGCGCGCCAGGCCCGATGCCAGTGCGGAGCCCATCGCGGCACCGGCCAGCAAAGAGCGGCGCGAGAAAAGTAGGTCGTTGTTGGTGTCGTTGGTGTCGCTGGTGTTCATGTTGTGTTTCCTGGTTTTTCAGCTGACCACGGCCACGCCGCGCGGGTCGATGAAGAGAGGCGATTGCTGGCCGACTTCGAGCAAGCAGGCCGGGGGTGCGTGGACCCGCAGCGCATCGCCGCCGCCCACGGGGCTGACCACGTAATCCCAGTGTTCGCCGAGGTAAGTACGCGAGACCACCGACACATCGCCCATGGCCACGGCGCCGTCGCGCGTGCTGCCGAGGTACAGCGATTGCGGGCGGATCGAGACGCACGCTTCGCTGACGCCCGACGCCATGGCTTGCTCCGGGTGCAGTGTCCCGGTCAGGCCTGCCAGCGTCAGCGCGCCATCGACCACGCGCGCCGAGACGAGGTTGGTGCGGCCGATGAAGCCGGCGACGAACCGGGTGTGGGGGCGGTTGTAGAGGTTCCACGGCGTGTCGATCTGCTCGAGCTTGCCCAGGTTGATCACGGCGATGCGGTCGGAAATCGTCATCGCTTCAGACTGGTCGTGCGTGACGTAAACCGTGGTGAAGCGAAATTCGTCGTGCAGGCGGCGGATTTCGCCGGCCATTTCTTCGCGCAGGTTGGCGTCCAGATTGGACAGCGGCTC
>JBKJTX010000498.1:0-7744 GCA_046590315.1 Ramlibacter sp.
GCGCCCGATGAAATCGTCGCCAGCATCAAGAAGGGCCTGTACGCCACCAATTTCGGAGGCGGCCAGGTGGACATCACGTCGGGAAAATTCGTTTTCTCGGCGAGCGAAGCGTTCTGGGTCGAGAACGGAAAAATTCTCTATCCGGTCAAGGGCGCGACCATTGTGGGCAACGGGCCGGACGCCTTGACCCGAGTCACCATGATCGGCAACGACATGGCGCTAGACAGCGGCGTCGGCACCTGCGGCAAGGAAGGGCAGAGCGTGCCGGTGGGGGTCGGGCAGCCGACCCTGCGGATCGACGGCTTGACCGTCGGCGGGACGGCTTAGGTCTCGCAAGCGAGGCTGCAATGGCGACAAATTCAAGACTGCAGCTAGATCCGTCGACCAACCTTCCGAGCATCAATTCGTTTGGCGAGCTGAGCAATTTCCTGCGCGGCTCGATTGCCGACGAGGACAGCCGCCAGCTGTCTGAGAGCATGAGCCAGCTCTCGGTCCACATCGAGGCCATCATCGCGAGCCTTCGCCTCAATCGTGTGCGGACCGCCGTCGCACCCATGTTGGTGGATCTGCTCACGGTTTTGCGCGGGCATCGCAACATCGTCGTCAATCTGGGCCTGCCGTGGCGGGGGCTGTACGAGTACGCCGCGTACCTGCAGGCGCTCAACAACTTTCGCGTGCTGATCGGCCAGTGGTTGCTCGACGGCGGGCCGCGCAGCGCGGAACTGCTGCTCACGGCGGAAGACTTCGAACTGATCGCGTGGCGCACGCTGGGCGAGGGCATGCTGATGATCGATATGTACGAGCAGTGGTTGTCGCGAGGGGAGCCCGACCCGTCGACACTCGCAAGCCTTGGCGAACCGAACGTGGAGCGGGCGCTGCAGTGGTGGAAGAAGCTTCACCTGTAGGCCTTTGGGGCGAGTGTGCTACATTGCGCCCATGCATACGACACGCGCGTATTTTTTTGGCTACTTTTGGCATCTCAACGCCCCGGCGGTAGAGAGATCTGAGCGTACCCAGAGATAGCGCGCACACAGAACTCCCCAAAACCGCCGGAACCCCCGGCGGTTTTTTTATGTCCCGAATTTTTGATTGAACCTGAGAGGAGCCGCCCATGAACGCGAAACCCACTTCCGCCAGCGATGCCTGGTATGCGCACCCCGTCGACAAGACCAGCGAAACCGACGACGAACGCATCAAGGACATCACTGTGCTGCCCCCTCCGGAACATCTCATCCGCTTCTTCCCCATCCGCGGCACGGCCGTGGAAGCGCTGATCAGCGATACCCGCAGGAACATCCACAACATCATGGCGGCGACGGACGACCGCCTGCTGGTGGTGATCGGGCCGTGCTCCATCCACGACCCCGATGCGGCCCTGGACTACGCCCGGCGCCTTAAAGAGGCCCGCGCCAAGTACAGCGGCACGTTGGAAATCGTGATGCGTGTGTACTTCGAGAAGCCGCGCACGACGGTGGGCTGGAAGGGCCTCAGGAACGATCCCTACCCCGACGAGAGTTTTCGCAGCGATGAGGGATTGCGCATCGCGCGCCAGTTGCTGATCGAGATCACCCGCCTGGGGCTGCCAGCGGGCAGCGAGTTCCTGGACGTGATCTCGCCCCAGTACATCGGTGACCTGATCGCCTGGGGCGCCATCGGGGCGCGCACGACCGAAAGCCAGGTGCACCGCGAGCTGGCCTCGGGCCTGTCTGCGCCAATCGGGTTCAAAAACGGAACGGACGGCAATATCCGGATTGCCACGGACGCGATCCAGGCCGCCGCGCGCGGGCACCATTTCCTGTCGGTGCACAAGAATGGTCAGGTGGCCGTCGTGCAGACCAACGGCAACAAGGATTGCCACGTGATCCTGCGCGGCGGAAAGACGCCCAACTACGACGCGATGAGCGTGGCCGCTGCCTGCAAGGACCTGGAAGCCGCCAAGTTACCCGCCACCTTGATGGTGGATTGCAGCCACGCCAACAGCAGCAAGCAGCACGAAAAGCAGATCGACGTTGCGCGTGAGATTGCGAACCAGGTCGCGCAGGGGTCGCACTCGGTTTTCGGACTGATGGTGGAGAGTCATCTCAATCCCGGGGCGCAAAAATTCAATCCGGGGCGCGACGACCCGGTCGCTTTGGAGTACGGCAAAAGCATCACTGATGCTTGTTTAGGCTGGGGCGACTCGCTCCAGCTGCTCGAATTGCTGTCGGAATCCGTCAAAGCGCGGCGGGCGCGCTAGGTGTGGTTTACAAACCGTAACACCGCGTATAAAATTGTTGCTAACGGACTGCGCCCTCAAACCACCAGCAACATGACCCCTGAAATTCCCGTACTTCGCCTGGGCTTGGCTGGCTTTTCGGCCGCCCAGCAGGAGGCTGTCCGCTCAGCGCTGAGCCACGCCGCAACCGGTGCAGCGCATTGGGAGCTGGTGGAGCTCGATACAGCGGATGCCTGGTGGATCAATGGGCGCCGCACGCAGTTGGTCGAGAACGGCTGCATCCGGGTAGCCCCCGCCGAAGGAGGCCGATCCTTGCGCGTGCATCTGGCCGACGTCGACCGCCCGATGGCATTCGCGACTCCGCTGCCGCCTGCCATCACGACACCGTATACGTTCGATGTCGACTCGCAAAAGAGCATGGGCAAGGTGCTTGAAAGATTTGAGGCCTGGCTGGCGCCCTTGTCGGCCCAATTCTGTCTGGCGGCTCATGTCGTCGAACACCAATCGGCGCTGCGGCCGGGAATCTACGACGTCAGCTCCAGCGCGGGCCTGCTGGCGGTCGTCGATCTGCGCGGCGAGGTGGGTGTGCTGCCGACGGCCGGTCTCGCCGAGTTCGATGAAGCCGTGTGGGGATTGCGCAGCGGCGCCCAGGCCATGCCCGAGCACTTCGCCCGTTGCAGCCTATCGCATCTCGTCTGGCAGTACGCGACCCGCACCAAGCGCGATCTGCTGCCCAATCACTACCGCACGGGGCTGCTCTATTTTCGCCGGGCCCCCCGCATCGCGCAGCGGCTGCTGCGCGATCCGCACTTGCTGTTGATGCGCGAGCTGGTCCTGGGTCCTGCCACCTTCTTGACACTGCGCAAGCGCACAGGCTTGGCGGAAGACCAGCTGGCTCACGAGCTGGCGGCCCTCTATTTTGTAGGGACTATCACCTCCAATCCGAAGCGGGCGGCAGTGCCACCGCGCCCGGCGGAATACATCGATTCCCACCCGGGGCCTCACAGCAACTTGCCATCGGGCCTGGACTCCGTCCCCCCGCCGCAACTGCCCAGGCGCAGGCCGCCCAAGCAGTCCGACCTGACGGCGCCTGCGTTTCTCGGGCCTCGCTGACCGCCCTATTGGGGCATCCCCCAAACAGGGGATGACACGCACGCCGGACGCACACAAGATCGGCGGTTCATGGTTCCAACGTGCGCCCCCGATGTCGAAAGCGGAAGAGCCCATCCTCTGGCTGGGGATGGCCGGCTTCCTGCCGGCCCAGCGCGCGCGACTGGAAGCGCTCATAGCGGACGGCGCCGGATCGGCGCGCTGGCGGGTATGTCCTTTCGGCGAAGCCGATGCGTGGTGGGTCAACGGCGCCAACGTCCAAGTCATGCCCGGCGGCAGCCTGAAAGTGGCGGCCGGTCTGCCCTCTGAGCCCGCAATGAGCCTCGATCTGGACGCGGTAGACCGCCCGATGGCGTTCGCGTCGCCGCTGGCATCGCCCGAGATCGAGCCCAGGCATCGTTCGACCCCACTTCGCAAGCCAGTATTCATGCGGCCTTGCTGCAGCTGGAGAACTGGCTGCGCTCGCTGCGGGCGCAGTTCGTGTTGGGCAAGCAGATCATCGAACGCGGGGCGGAACTGCGCCGTGGCGTCCACCACGTGAGCTACGGCGGCAAGCTGCTCGCCATGCTTGACTTCCACGACGGCAAGGGCGCGTTGGCGCCCGATGCGCACCCAGTCGATCTTTGGGAGGCCCAGTGGAAACGGCGCCCGATGCTCGCGCGCGACCTCCCGCCGAACTTCGAGCGTTGCACGCCCGCGCAGCTCGCGTGGGTCTACGTTCGGCGCACCGAGCGCGACATGTTGCCCATGCGCTACCGCACCGCAGCAAGCTGGCGTTGGGCACGGTGGTCCACGACCTGACATGCCTCTACTACGCCGGCGCCATCACCACCACACGAAGCAGGTGTGGTGCACCGCCGGCGCTAAACCGGAACGAGAGCGCGCAGCAACTTTTCGTGAACGCCGCCGAAGCCACCGTTGCTCATGCAAAGGATGTGGTCGCCTGCACGAGCGGCCTGCACGACGTGGGGCACCAATTCGTCGATGCTCGCCGCCACCTGGGCCTTCATACCCATCGATGACAGCGCCTGCGCGGCGTCCCAGTCGAGGCCGCCGCTGTGACAGAAGGCCAGGTCGCACTGCTCCAGGCTCCAAGGCAACTGCGCCTTTATCGCTCCCAGCTTCATGGTGTTGCTGCGCGGCTCGAAAACGGCCAGGATGCGTTGCCCTCGGCCCACCTTGCGCCGAAGTCCGTCAATCGTGGTGCGGATCGCAGTAGGGTGGTGGGCAAAATCGTCATACACGGTCACGCCGTTGACGCAGCCGCGCAGTTCCATGCGCCGCTTGACGTTGAGGAAAGTCCCCAGTGCCGCGCTCGCGGACTGCGGCGTCACACCGACATGCTGTGCGGCGGCGATGGCGGCCAACGCATTCAACTGGTTATGCACGCCTGTGAGTTCCCACTCCACGCGCCCCGTCTTCTCGCCGCGCTCGAGCACGTCGAAAGCGCTGGGATCGCCCTCGGCAGTGAAGTCGCTCACGGCCGCGCCGAAGCTGCGCTGCTCGCTCCAGCATCCCATGTGCAAAACTCGGGCGAGGCTTTCTTCCAGCCCGTTGATGACGATACGTCCGGTTGCCGGGACGGTGCGCACCAAATGGTGGAACTGCCTTTCAATCGCGCCGAGGTCGTCGAAGATGTCCGCATGATCGAACTCGAGGTTGTTCAGCACGGCGGTGCGGGGGCGATAGTGGACGAACTTGCTGCGTTTGTCGAAGAAGGCGGTGTCGTACTCATCGGCTTCGATGACGAAGTGGCGGCCCGCTCCAAGCCGCGCCGAGATACCGAAGTTGCTCGGCACGCCCCCCACCAGAAATCCGGGGTCCAGGCCGGCGCATTCGAGCACCCACGCAAGCATCGACGTGGTCGTTGTCTTGCCATGCGTTCCCGCCACCGCCAGGATGTGCCGACCTCGAAGCACGTTCTCGGCCAGCCATTGCGGCCCGCTGGTATAGGGGAGTCCCTGGTCCAGGATTGCTTCCATCAGCGGATAGCGCGGAGTGCCATCGGCTTGACGGGCGCGTGACACCACGTTGCCGATGACCCAGATGTCGGGCCGCAGGGCGAGCTGATCGGTACCGTAGCCTTCTTGCAATTCGATGCCAAGCGCCTGGAGCTGGTCGCTCATTGGCGGATACACGCCCGCGTCGCATCCGGTGACGTTGTGCCCGGCTTCGCGGGCGAGTGCGGCAACGCCTCCCATGAACGTGCCGCAGATGCCGAGGATGTGGATGTGCATCGGCCGATTATCGCGGTCGCCTGGCCGCGCCCTGTGCGCAGCCGATGCAGAATGCTCCTCGATGGAAACCGTGAAATCGGAAATTGCCAACACTGCGGCGCGCATGGTCGTCGAAGAAGGCCTCGAATACGGCCCGGCCAAGCGCCGGGCGGTGAAGCAGCTCGGCCTCAACGGGCGCAGTGCCTTGCCCGACAACGATGCGGTCGAGGCGGCGGTGCGCGAGTACATCGACCTCTTCTGCGCCGACAGCCAGCCCGGTGAGCTCGAGGCCCTGCGCAAACTGGCCTTGACCTGGATGGAACGGCTGGCCGAATTCCGGCCTTACCTCGGCGGCGCGGTCTGGCACGGGACGGCAACGCGGCTTTCCGATATCTATTTACAGTTGTTTTGCGACGACCCGAAGTCGGCGGAAATCGCGCTGATCGGGAACCGCGTGGACTACGAGGCTCGCACCGTGAGCGGTTTCAATGGCGAATCCGTGGAAGCGCTCAGCCTGTCGAGCATGAGCCCGGAACTTGCGGAGACCATTGGCGTGCACCTCATGATCTACGACCACGACGATGTGCGTGGCGCGCTCAAACCCGATGCGCGCGGTCGATCGCCGCGCGGCAACATCGCGGCCGTCCGCGCCTTGCTGGAAAATAGGCCGAAATGAACACTTCCACCGATACCCCAGGCCCTGATTCCAAAGCGCGCCGGCGCCGCCTGCTCTATGCAGGCGTCGGCGCAGCCGCGGCAATTGCTGGCGCTGCAGCTGCACTTTGGAAATGGACACCCGCCGAAAACGCGGCACAGGCGGCGCAATCTCTGTGGCCCCTCCATTTCGACACGCCGGCAGGTCCCGTGCTCGCCATGCAAAGTTTCAGAGGCCGCCCGCTGGTGTTGAATTTCTGGGCGACGTGGTGCCCTCCCTGCGTGGAAGAGCTGCCGTTGCTGGACGCTTTCTTCCGCCAAAATGCCGCCAAGTCATGGCAAGTGCTTGCCCTGGCCATCGATCAGCCAAGTGCCGTGCGGGCTTTCCTGCAGCGCACGCCTGTCAGTTTTCCGGTGGGCCTGGCTGGCCTGGGCGGCACCGAGTTGTCCAAGGCGATGGGCAACTTGAGTGGTGGCCTTCCCTTTACCGTTGTCATTGATTCTTCCGGCCAAGTCGCCCAGCGTAGAATGGGACGAGTGACCCCAGCCGACCTGGCCCAGTGGGTCCAGCTCGCATAGGCTCGCGGCCGATGCGCTTCGTGCCCGCTCTACCCCTTTGCCAGACCAGGTGAAGCGAGAAAATAAGCCACAAATAGGCTACGAAATGAAAAGATCGCGAATTTTGCTGTAAATTCGCGTCTTTTCGTTAGCCTGCGTTGGAGAGCACATGGACTTGCGCAAACTCAAGACGTTGATCGACCTGGTGTCGGAATCCAATGTTTCGGAGCTAGAGATCACCGAAGCCGAAGGAAAGGTCCGCATCGTTAAAGGCGGGGGTGTGGTCCACCAAGCGGCGGTTTCGGCCGCGGCTCCGGTAGGCCCTTCCGCGCATTCAGCCGCCGCGCCAGCGCCAATTGCGCCAATCGAAGTTCCTCGTGGACACATCGTCAAGTCGCCGATGGTGGGAACCTTCTACCGCTCGGCCAGCCCCGGCGCCAAGCCCTTCATCGAGATGGGCGCCCAGGTCAAGGAGGGTGAGACCATCTGCATCATTGAAGCCATGAAGATCCTGAACGAGATCGAGACAGACAAGTCCGGGACCATCGTCAAGATCCTCTGCGAAAACGGCCAAGCCGTGGAGTACGGGCAGCCTCTTTTCGTCATCGAGTAATGTTCAAGAAAATACTGGTCGCCAACCGCGGCGAGATCGCTTTGCGCATTCAGCGGGCCTGCCGCGAGCTGGGCGTCAAGGCTGTGATGGTGTATTCCGAAGCCGACCGCGAAGCCAAATACGTCAAATTGGCCGAGGAAGCTGTGTGCATCGGCCCTCCGCCGTCGCCCCAGAGCTACCTCAACATGCCGGCGATCATTTCAGCCGCCGAGGTCACGGATGCCGAGGCCATCCACCCGGGCTACGGTTTCCTGTCCGAGAACGCGGACTTCGCCGAACGCGTCGAGCAGTCGGGCTTCGCGTTCATCGGTCCGTCGCCCGACTCGATCCGCCTGATGGGCGACAAGGTCAGCGCCAAGAACGCGATGATCGCCACGG